>JANXDN010000026.1 GCA_025058005.1 Candidatus Aenigmatarchaeota archaeon | reverse complement strand
TGTTCCACATCTTATACCACTAGGATAAAATGGCGACGCATCATTTGGAATGGTATTTTTGTTAACTATGATGTTTGCCTTCTCCAAAGCTTCTTGCGCATATAATCCTTTTGAAGCTCCAAAGGGTGTTAAATCTATCAGCAATAAATGGTTATCCGTACCGTTGGAGACCAGTTTTAAACCTTTTTCCATTAACAGTTGAGCTAGGGATTTGCAATTTCTCACTATTTGCCTTGCATAATCTTTAAATTCTGGCTGCGCTGCCTCATGCAAAGCTACAGCTATAGCAGCTATAGCATTCTCGTGAGGACCTCCTTGTAAACCTGGAAATATGGCTTTATCTATTTTTTCTGGTAAAGAGTTATCCTTTTCTATACCTTTTTTGGTCACCATTATTATTGCACCTCTTGGTCCCCTTAATGTCTTATGGGTAGTGGTAGTGATTATATGCGCATGCTTAGAGGGGCTTGGGTGGACGTTAGCAACAACTAAACCAGCGATATGAGAAATATCTGCCACAAGAAAAGCGTCGACGCTATCGGCTATTTCGGCAAAACGTTTAAAGTCTATGGTTCTTGGATACGCTGTAAAACCACACCATATCAACTTTGGTTTGTGTTTTTTTGCAATCTCCTCCAATTCATCAAAGTTTATGTAGCCGTTTTCATCCAAATGATAGTGTACTGAATTAAAAAGCATTCCAGAAAAACTTGTTTTCCAGCCATGAGTTAAATGACCACCGTGCGTCATATCTAAGCCAGCTATAGTATCTCCTGGCTTACAAAGAGCCATGTAGACTGCAAGATTTGCTGGACTACCTGAGTAGGCTTGGACATTAGCATGTTCAACATCAAAAAGTTTTTTAGCTCTTTCGATTGCTATTTTTTCTATCTCATCAATATACTCATTACCGCCGTAATATCTCTTTCCAGGATAACCTTCTGAGTATTTATTCGTAAGCACAGAACCCAATGCTTTTAGCACTTGTGGGCTTGCATAGTTTTCTGAAGGAATTAACACAAGAGAATTTTTTTGCCTGTTAAGATCGTTTTGGATTAAACTAAAAATTTCCTTGTCTTTAGATGATGGGAAGCGCATTAAATTATTTTTTTAAAAAATGTTGTTTTAAAGGATTTCTGTGAATTAAATTACATATTTGGACCAGGTGGGATTTGAACCCACAGCCTCTGCCTTGCGAAGGCAGCGATCTCGCCATTGATCTACTGGCCCTTAGATAAATTTATTAAAACTTTGTTTAAGAATTTTAAATAGAGGGCCACTAGCTTAGCCTGGTTGGAGCGCCTGACTGATAATCAGGAGGTCGCCAGTTCAAATCTGGCGTGGCCCATTTATGGTTATTTGCATCTGCTTCATAAAAATATTGCAAGGAATTGCAGTGTTATTTGAAACTGTTTGACATGCTAAATACTTTTATAATTAACTGTATCTTTTAATTGTATGAGTTTTATTTACTTTCTATTGTTGCTGTATGTGAAAGCAATAAAAAAAATTTACGTTTACAGATATATGAGAAAAGCTCCTATTATATCCTGTGGGATAGAATTAAATAATCAAAGGCCAAGTTTAAATGTGGTATTATCAAAACCTTACAGAGGATTACCAGAAAGATTTATGGGTATAAATGTTTATTACAAAATTGGCGATATGTATAAAGCATATACAAATAGTTTGCTTTAACAAATTCTTGTAGCTAAACTTTCATTCACATAAATTGGTGTTTTTGTTCTTACAGCTAAAGCTACTGCATCACTCGGTCTAATGTCTATTGTCATATAGCTAAAGCCTTTTTGAAGTGTAAGCTCTGCAAAATATGTATCTTCTTCCATTTTTGTGATTTTAACTATTATGGGTTTGATGCCATATCTATCTAAAATACTTTTCGTTATGTCATGAGTGGTCGGTCTAAAAGGAATTTGATGTGATATACCTAAATCAATAGACTGGGCTTGGTGAGAAGAGGTATAAAAGCTGAATTCAAAACAGCGATTTTTTAGTTTAATTACTGCTTCCTCTCCTACTAAAATAATTTCAGAAACTTTCATCTCAACATATCCCTTGGAAGATATTGTTTTCATCAAAAAGTATTGCGACTTTAGGTAAGCATATAACAAGATGGAAGCAACTATAACCATAAACAAGATGAAAATGTTTTTATGTAAATGCTTTCGTTTCTTCATTACAATTAACTATTTGCTAAACTAAATTAATAACCCTTGCTAATAGCCTGCAGTCATGTCGTATATAGTTGGGAATTCTTTCTCATAGCTTTTAGATATAAAAACTATAGTTTTTTGTTAATTTTATTTTTATTAAATTGGTTTTTAGAATTTTTACCATAAACAGTTTGGCAGAATTTTTTATAAATCTCGTAGCTCGTGTTTTTTAGGTTTAGAATTTCGGCTACAAGTTGTCTATTATTCTTATAGACTATTATCAGCATAGTTAGACCTGTAATATCTAATAGAAACAACTCTAAGGTATAGTTAAGTTGAAATGATGATTTAGGGAATTCATAATTCTTAAAAGGGTAGAACCAAGGGATAAAGTAAGGTAAATCTTGTAGTAAATGCATCAACATCCCGAAACAAAATGAAATTGCCAAAATCTTTTTTCTTGAGAACAAATAGATTAAAATGGTTAGAATTATTATCGCAAATAATGTGTGACCGATATATCTTCCCGAGGGAAATACGCCTAGTATATATAGAGGCTTGTCTATCAAGTCTGGTATTTGAGAAGCTATTATAGCTATTAATGGAGAAAGGGATAAGAGTGATGCTATGAGTGCGGTTATTCCAATGTGAGCTATGGGAAACATAAAATTTAAAATTGATGTTAAAGTTATTTAAAGGTTGTTTGTTCAGAAAGTAGATTATCGAAAATTTTTGAATAAAAACTTTGATTCAAAGATATTAAATTTATTTTTGACTAACTATTAATTAATGAAACGTGCAATCCTACAAAAACAAACAAAAAATAAAACCGTCAAATGTTTAGCTTGCTCACATTATTGCACAATACCGCAAAATAATGTTGGTATATGTGGTGTAAGAAAAAACATTAACGGCAAGTTGTATCTCGTTGTGTATGGCAAAGCTGCTGCTGTTAACATCGATCCAGTAGAAAAGAAACCTCTCTACCATTTTTTACCAGGAAGGGAAATTTTTTCTTTCGGCACACTTGGTTGCAATTTTAGCTGCTTGTTCTGCCAAAACTGGGATATTTCACAATTAACAAAAGATATTAGATTTGACCCAAACAGAGATGAACTACTAAATGAGATGTTGAAAAAATGTCATAATTTAAAACCAAAACAAATAGTGAATTATTGTTTGCAGCATAGTATACCTGCAATAGCTTACACTTATAATGAACCTGCAATATTTTTTGAATACGCTTATGACACTGCCAAGCTAGCAAAAAAACACAACATAAAAAACGTCTTTGTCACTAACGGTTATGAATCACATGAATCCCTAAAAAAAATAAAAAAATATTTGGATGCCGCAAACATAGACTTGAAATCTTTTTCAGAAGAATTCTATTCGAAAATTTGCAAAGCAAAACTAGAGTTTGTGCTTAAAAACATAGAAAGATTTTATAATGCAAGTATATGGATTGAAATAACTACTCTTGTTATACCAAACAAAAACGATTCGGAAAAAGAATTAACACAAATAGCAGAATTCATTGCTTCTATAAGCAAGCACATACCTTGGCATGTCACAGCATTTCATCCAGATTATAAAATGCTTGACACTCCACCTACACCATTATCAACGCTTTTAAAAGCTTACAAAATAGGCAAAAAGGCCGGCTTGAAATATGTTTACATAGGAAATATATTATCTGCAGAATATGAAAATACTTTTTGTCCGAATTGCAATAATATATGCATAGCAAGATTTGGTTTTAATGTAAAAAATTATTTGATTGATGGTAAATGCAAAAACTGCAACAACAAAATAGAAGGTGTATGGCGGTGATAAGAAAAGCTGCCTTTGCTGGGAGTTTTTATCCGAGAGAAAAGGAGAGATTGAAAAAGATGATTGACAATTTCTTGAAAAATGCAAACACAGAAGAAATTAAAACAGCAAAGGGTTTTATAGTTCCTCACGCTGGCTATATCTACTCTGGACAAGTTGCTGCTTACGCTTACAAAATCATTAAATCGCTTGAAGCTAAAAGAGTTATTTTATTGGGGCCGTCACATTTTATTCCATTTATCGGCTCATCAATTTCCACAGCAGATTATTGGGAAACACCCTTAGGTAAGGTGAAAGTTGAAAAAGTAAAAACAAAATTTATTGATTTTCCTGCTGCCCATACTTACGAACATTCTATTGAAGTTCAATTGCCTTTTCTACAAACAGTGTTAAAAGATTTTACCATAATTCCTATTAGCATTGGCGACGATTATTATAAGGATATAGCGAAAGAAATTAGAGATATAATGGAGGGAGCAATAATAATTGCGAGCTCTGATTTAAGCCATTATCATGATTACGAAACAGCTGTTAAAATTGACGGTAAAGCGAGTAAAGCTATAACAGAGTTAGATTTCAAAAACGCTGAAAAAATGGAAGCTTGTGGCAAAATTGGTATATTGGCTTTAATGAAAATTGCAAAAGATAATGGGTGGAAAGTAAAAACTCTATTTTATGCAAACTCAGGTGATGTTACTGGTGAAAAGGCCCAAGTAGTTGGTTATGGGTGTTATGCATTTTATGAATGAATATAGTGAAGAAGATAAGTTGTTCTTGTTGAATTTGGCAAGAAAAAGTATAGAATACTTTATGGAAAAGAGAGAACTGCTAACAATAGACGCGGAGAAAATAAAAAACAAGCTAAAAGAGAAAAAGGCGGTATTCGTTACCTTGGAAAAACATGGACTATTAAGAGGTTGCATAGGCGTGTTACAAGCAGTTGAACCGCTTTACCTTGCTGTTATAAAAAATGCTGTTGCTGCGGCTTTTTATGATACAAGATTTTTTCCTTTGAGTGAAGGTGAATTAAAGCACATCAAAATAGAGATTTCGATTTTAACAAAACCTGAAAAGATAGATTATAAAAATGTGGAAGAGCTTTTGAAGAAAATTAAGGTTGGTGATGGAATAATAATAAAATTAGGTAAAAGATCTGCCACATTTCTTCCTCAAGTTTGGGAAAAGTTGTCAAGCAAAGAAATTTTCTTGAGTGAACTTTGTTTAAAAGCTGGTTTAAGCAGTGATGAATGGAGAAAAGGAAAATTGGAAGTTTATAGATACAAAGTTGTTTGTTTTAAAGAATCTTAATCCTTAAAACTTATTTGAATTTGAACATTTTTCGGAATTTGAACTCTTAACACTTGCCTTAGAGCTCTATCATCGGCTTGCAAATCTATTAACCTCTTATGAATTCTCATCTCCCACCTATCAAAAGTCGCATTACCATGCCCTGTGCCGTCGCCACAAGGCGTTTTCATTGTTACAACTCTTAATCTTTTTGTCGGCAAAGGTATAGGTCCACGCCAGTTTACGCCAAATTTTTTCGCTATATCAATTATTTCATTACAAATACTATCTAACTGTTTTGGGTCTCTACCTGAGAGTTTTATCCTGGCTATTTGCATAGACTATCACTTTAATCATATAATCTAATCCGATTATATTTAAATAATTTTCTAAAACTTTCAAGCAATAAAAACTAACATTTTTTGTAGAAAAAATGAAACGATGATGCTAAC
>JANXDN010000025.1 GCA_025058005.1 Candidatus Aenigmatarchaeota archaeon | reverse complement strand
ATTTGAACCCGGGTCACGGGAGTTCTGCTAAAAATTGACAGTCCCGTATGATTAGCCTCGAAAATGATTGGGCCAGCTACACCACCAGAGCTTTCAAAATTAAGATTTTTTTTATTAAAAGAATTTATAAATTTTTTTGCCAAAAAGGTGGTATAAATATTTTCAATCAATAATTCATCACCATAAATCATTAATGGTTGGCAACGTCCTGGGTTTCCCGCGCACAGCGCAGTACCGCCCAGATCACCGAAAAGCTTAACTTCCGTGTTCGGTATGGGAACGGGTGTTTCCTTTTCGTCTTGGTCGCCAACCTTATTATTTTATACTATATGTATTTAAATATAATGCTTGTCTTCAGAGTTTAAAATTTCAAACATTGTCTTTAGAATCAGGAATCATCAAACAAAACTTTGTTAAGATACTAAACGTCAGAATAATGAAAAAACAAATTCTGCTGTTAGTTATAGAGCTGGAAAATGTACAATTTTTATGCAAATATCTATTACTCTAAATCCCCCCGGCCGGATTTGAACCAGCAACCCTTCGGTTTCTGACGAGCAAACGCCGGTGGCAAATGCTTCAAGCAAGTGCCTACAGCCGAATGCTCTACCATTGAGCTACGGGGGGTTAATAAAATTAAAAATGAATTAATTTAAGTATTTTAATTATTTTGAATTTTATCGCACCCTTTTAGAAAATGTAACAATTTTTTCAACTATTTTACTTATAATAGTTTTTCCAGCCTTGTAGCTAAAGTAAGCCTTTGGCAACTTTAATCTTCCATCCACATGCATAACAGGTTTTATTTTGTAGACTAATACTCTGTCTTCCTTAGGCTTCAACTTGTCTATTTTCCAAATAAGATGTGTGCCTGCTTGTGTTACCTTAACCTCTGGTTTCAAAGTGTCAAATTCTTTCACCACAACAAACACGGGTGGAACTATGTCTTTCACTATTACATTATTTATTTCCCTTAATGAATTGTTTTTCACATGTAAAGTTACAAGATTTTCATTTTCCAAATCCAAAATCTCAGAGTATCTTTTCATGAGTAAAGGTTTGTGAAACAGAGATAGAATAAAAGTCACAAATAACAAGAATAAAAATATGACAAACGCCGCGCTGCCAAATCTTAAAGAGTATACTATAACAACAGATTCATTTGGTTTTATATCTTCGACTATCCAAGTATAAACTACTCTATTTTCTTTTTCTTCCTCTTTGTTTGGCTCTTTTTCTGGATAAAAGAAGTATTTTGAAATTTTTGGCATTGTTTCTGTGACTATAATAGTTTGAGGATAATTGCCCTTGTTAGTTATATTTATGGTAAAGATTGTCTCCAATAGCGACCTTGTAATCTTTTTTTCCCTATCAATCTCACTATACCTTTTTATCGTGAAGCTCGCTAATTTGGAATGAATGGGTCTTCCGAGATTATCATAAAGATAAACTTGAACCTTATACAATCCAGGCTCATAGTCATTTTTTACCTCAAATGGTGTTGAGATTGTTTTGGTTGAAGAGGCTTCTAACAAAACTTCATCCTCAAACACTTTTACTTGTTTTTCGTCCTTAATTATACTCGTCCTTAGTATGACGTGTTTGCTGCGAGTTTTATCCAAATTAACTAAAACAGACTTTATAAACAAAGTTTCTTTCGGCAAAACTATTTCTTGATTAAGAACAACATCAGAAATGTATGTGCCTACTCTTCTTCTAACATTCAATATAATATCCTCACTCACAACCTCATCAGTTAAAGTGGACTTTGCTGTTATGGTAAAAACTATATTGCCAGTTTCAGCAAAAATAGGTGGCTCTACAACAAATCTTAGTGTTTCTTCCTCTCCTGCATTTAGAGTAACAAAATACTTTTCTAAGCTTATCCAACTGCTTGGCCACACACCTATATAAAAAGTATCTCTTTGAGTGCCGTCATTAATTAACTTAAACCTCACAGTAGATTTTTCCAAAGTATACACAGTTTCTGGGTAATCAAGAATTTCTATTTTCACAGCAGAAGATAAAGGTAATATGAAAACGCACAATAAAAACACGAACTTTAGTTTTTGCATAAATTATTAATTTGTTTATTATAATTTAACTTTTTTCAGTTGGAGTTTTCCTACTCAAACCTCTTATCCAATTAAAAATTCTTTCAAAAACAGATGGTTTTTTATCTTTAACATCTTGCGGTTTCGTTTTATCCTCTACTTTATTAGCTTCTGTTGATTTTACCTCAATTGATGGAATTTTCATTTCTTTCAAATTTTCGTACAAACTCTTTTTTATACCAAACCTATCTTTCCAAGTCTCTTTAAAAAACCAAGGCAATTCTTTTCCATATTCCTCTGACCAACTTATGTTTTCAAAAGGTATAATATCGGTCTTGTAATACTTTTCATAAGGTAGGGGGAAACCTATGGCCAAAACCCCAACTGGCTTTATTTTGTCCGGTAATTTTAATATCCTTTTTACAGCTTCTTCTTCAAAGGCATGAACCCAAGATGCCCCCAAACCCAAGGCATGGGCAGCCAAAAGCATATTTTGTATCGATGCCCCCGTGTCTTGAATTGCATATAAAGTTTTTCCTCTCTCGCCGAACTTTAAAGCCACTTTTTCCAAATTTGCACAAACAACTATTACTAAAGGTGCTTCCTCTACATGCCTCTGCCTTAAGCATGCTACGGAAAGATCAATTTTTGTTTTTTTATCTTTAACAACAACAAACTCCCATGGTTGTATATCACCGGCTGAAGCAGCAAGGGTGCCTGCATGAAGTATTTGCGCTATTAATTCTTCTGGCACATCCCTTTTATCATAAACTTTTACATTCACTCTACTTTCCATAGCTTCAAATAGATCCATCTTATCAATAAAAAATTGGTAAATACGAGTATTAAATTTTAATAGCATCATATATTCCTTTAATGAGATATTCGGAAATTGTAAAAACTTATGAAGAAATGGAAAAAAATTCTTCAAAAATTGCAAAAACACAAATTTTAGCTGAGCTTCTTAAAAAAACGCCGGACGAAGAAATGGAAATGGTCACTTTGTTAATTCAAGGTGTTGTCTTTCCAAAATATACAGGCTATGACTTGGGTATAGCACAACAGCTAATGCTAAAAGCTATTTCTAAAGCTACTGGTATTGGAATTGATAAAGTAGAAAAAATCTTTAAAGAAAGTGGGGATCTTGGAATAGTTGCAGAGCAATGCATAAAGGAAAGAAAACAAGTTTCTCTTTTCAAAAAAGAGTTAGATGTAGAAACAGTGTTTAAAAACTTGCAAAAATTAGCTTTTATAGCTGGAGAAGGAGCTCAAGACAAAAAGCTTAGCTTAATCTCAGAGTTGTTGTCTTTTGCAAAACCAGAAGAAGCGAAATATTTGGTAAGAACTATCCTAGGTGATTTAAGGGTGGGGGTTGCTGAAGGGATAATAAGAGATGCGATAGTAGAAGCTTTTTTAACAAAAGAAGATGCAACTGCCTTGGAATATGCCATGAATATATATCCTAACCTTGGCGAAATAGCTTTATTAGCAAAACAAAAAGGTTTGAAAGGGTTAAAGGAAATAAAAGTAAAGTTAGGTCAGCCTATCCAAGTAATGTTGGGTGAAAAAGCTGAGAGTATAAAAGAAGTTGTTGAAAAGTTTGGTAAGGTAGCTGCGGAGTATAAATATGATGGAATGAGGGCACAGATACATAAAGATGATGAAAAAATATGGATTTTTACAAGAAGATTAGAAGATGTGACAAAACAATTTCCGGATTTGGTAGAATTATGCAGAAAGCATTTAAAGCCGAAAAAATGTATAGTTGAGGGTGAAGTTATTGCTGTACGTGATTCATCACCTTTACCATTTCAAGTTTTGTCCCAAAGAATTCAAAGAAAGTATGATATAGAAAAAATGGTAAAAGAAATACCAATTCAAATAAATTTATTTGACATAGTTTTGTATGAAGACGAAATGCTTTTTGACAAAACTCTTTTAGAGAGAAGAAAAATACTTGAAAAAAGCATTGAAGTAAAGCCCAATAAATTTATGCTGGCAAAACAAATAGTCACAGATGATATTAGTGTTTTGGAAATTTTTTATAAAGAAGCTTTGGATGCAAAACAAGAAGGTATTTTCCTAAAGGTGTTGGATGCAAAATATATATTCGGGAGGCATGTTGGCGGATGGTATAAAATAAAACCTACATTAGAAACTCTTGATCTTGCAATAGTAGGCGCTACATGGGGCACTGGTAAAAGAGCTGGTTGGCTTGGTTCTTTTATACTGGCTTGTAGAGATGAGAAAACTGGCAAATTCTTAGAGTGTGGTATGCTCGGCACAGGGGTTAAAGAAAAAAAGACTTCTGAAAATGATGTAACTTTTGAAGAACTAACAAAATTGCTAAAGCCACTAATAATTTTTGAAAAAGGTAACAGCGTAAGGTTTAAACCTAAAATAGTTGTTTCAGTAGATTATCAAGAAATACAAATGTCTCCAAATTATGAATCAGGTTTTGCTTTGAGATTTCCACGTTTTGTTGCATTAAGGTATGATAAAGGAGCGGAAGAAGTTGACACTATAGAAAGAATAAAATATCTTTACGAGCTACAAAAAAAGACTAAAAAATAGAAACAAATTTTATCTTGAATTTTTAGGAAAATATTAATTTTTAAATATTCAAGTGTATAACTAAATAGAAGGGATTTATAATGTTAGGCTCACCACAACTTATGGATACATTAAAAGGTATTGGCTTAAATCTTTATGAAAGAAAGTTGTGGGTTGCCTTGCTTGCAAAAGGAGTTGCAACAGCTGGAGAACTCTCTACCATGGCTAATGTGCCAAGATCAAGAACTTATGATGTGTTGCAAACACTTGCAGAAAAAGGTTTTGTTGTCCTTCAAAGTTCTAAACCACTAAAATATGTTGCTATCCCTCCAGCAGAAGCTTTGGAAAGAGTGAAAAATAAGATGAAGATGGATTATGAATCAAAAATAGAAAGGATAGAGAGGTTAAAAAATTCTCCGTTGTTAAATGAGTTGGAAAATATTCACAAGCAAGGTTTGGAGTTAGTTTCACCTGAAGAAATAAGTGGCTCTTTAAAGGGAAAATATACTGTCTTGCAACAGATGGATAGCATGTTCAAATCGGCCAAAAATTCTATACACATAGTCACTACACCCGTTGGTTTGAATGAGTTATATGAAAATCATTACAATATGTTAAAGAATTTGAAACAAAAAGGAATTGAAATAAAAATTGCCGCGAGAATTGATGACAGTTGTAGAGAAGCTTTAAATGCATTAAGCAGTATCGCTGAAATAAGAAAAATAGTTGATGAAAAAATTCCTGTTTTTGGCAAGTTTTATATTGTTGACAGTCAACAAACAATGCTAAGCTTGACTCATCCTGATACAAGCGATGTCCAACACATGATGTTTTGGACTAAATCAGAACATACATCTAAGGATATTTTATTACCATTTTTCAAGCTTGTTTGGGAACATTCCGTCCCAATAAAAGCATAATCTATCCTATAAAAATCGGTCTTTTTGAAAGCATTAATGGCAAGCTTAATTCTTTGAAAGGTTTTCCCTTTGTAGCCTCCCTTATCTCTTTTACTATTTCTTCAAAACTCATTTTTTCAACACTTTTTGTTTCCCTCTTTCTTACATTAAATAAACCGCTCTGTTTTTCTTGTTTACCGACAACCAAAATATATGGTATCCACTCTATTTCGGCATCTCTTACTTTTTTCTCTATTCTTTCATTTCTATCATCCACATCAACTCTTATTTGCTGTTGCCCAAATTTTTCTGCTAATTCCACGCAATAATCTATGTAATCTTGATTT
>JANXDN010000024.1 GCA_025058005.1 Candidatus Aenigmatarchaeota archaeon | reverse complement strand
CGAGAAAGATTTGAACAAATTGAATAATTTTATATGTTTTTGACAAAAATATAAACAATGTTAAGATTCTGTCTTATCGGGCCAGGAGATATAAAGTTTCATTTTTTTGAATTGTTGAAATTTTCTGAAGAGGATTTGAACGAATATATTGATGGAATAGCAAAAGTTTTAAAAAACTTGGATGTAGAATTTGTTCTTCTTCCTTATAGGGGGTTCTTTTGAAGTTGCAAAAAATATAAAGAATTGGGGGTAGAAAAGTTATAGGAACCGTACCCACTTCTGATAAAGATTTTGGTATAGCTCACTTGATGCCGTTTATGGAAGCTGAGGTTAATGGCAAGAAAATATTTGACGAAATTATAGACACAGAAAATTGGTATAAGTAATACTTATTGTATATTTGGGGATGTTGTTTTAATGTTAGGCAATAGTCTCGGCTCATTATGAGAACTTGTTTATGGGTATTATCTTTACAAACTTTTACTAGGAGATAAACCAACAGTGAGTGCGGACAAAAAAACTGACGAGAAAATAAGAGCAGGTGAAATTGTTCCGTTTTCGGTGATTGCGTACAAACCATTCTTGAAAGAAAAATTAAATTATGAAATCCAGGGATATATTAAAAAGCTAAAGGGAGAAATTTATTACGTGAGATATCCGAAACAGCTAGATAGAACGATAAAAATGATGTTGAAATCCAAGAAAACCTAAACCCTTCTTCCTCTCCTCCCGCCTTTTCTTCTAGTTGTGTCTGTGGGTATAGGTGTCACATCTTCTATTAAGCCAATTTTTAATCCGGCCCTAACCAACGCTCTTATAGCAGGTTGTGCTCCAGGGCCAGGCGATTTTTTATGGTGACCACCTCTTCCTCTAACTTTAACATGTACACCTATCACACCTTTTTCCAAAGCTTCTTGTGCAGCTTTTGTAGCAGCCTGCATTGCAGAATATGGACTGCCTTGCTCTCTATCTTTTGTAGTTATCATACCACCGGTCCATCGAGAAATAGTTTCTGAACCAGTAATATCGGTAATATGCACTATGATGCTGTTAACAGTAGAAAATATGTGGGCAATGCCCCATACACCTTTTTTACTAACCTTAATTTCGGATTTACTATCCTTACTCATTTTCTTTCACCATTAGTTGTTTGGGTTCAAACTTGTAATAATCTATTTTATCTTCCACTTCCCTTACGACTAGAAAACTCGGAAATTTAACTCTTCTTCCTTCCACACCTATATGACCATGAACTATATATTGTCTTGCCTGTTTAATTGTTCGAGCTAATCCTTTTTTTAAGACCATTGTCTGAAGCCGTCTTTCGAGAATATCTTCTACAGTGAGACTTAAAACATCATTTAAATTAGCACCTTTTTCAAGCAAACCTAACCTATAAAGTCTGTTTAATAATCTCTTTTCTTCCTCTTCATTTTTTCTTGCTGCCAAATTTCTAGCTCTTTGTCTAAAACTTCTTAATAAAGCTTCAGCCCTCCATATCTCTCTTTTCCTTCTCAAACCGTATTTTTTCATTAATCTCTTTTCTTCCTCTATCCTTACTTTGTCCCATAATTTTCTTGGTTTACTGTAATTTTTTCTTATTTTTCTCATAACTTATCACTTTTTACCCGGTTGTTTTTTCTTTCTAACTACACCAACAGGACCACCCTTTCTAAAGGAGCTTCTTGTTCTTTGCCCCCTAACAGGTAGACCTAAAGCATGTCTCACCCCTTTGTAACATCTTTTTTCTATCATTTTCTTTATGTCTTGATCTTGCGTAAACTTGACATCGGCACTAAACAAATGGCGATTTTGTCCGCTTTCAGGATCTGCCGGCCTGTTTAATAGCCAAGCTGGCACATATTTGTTCAGATTTTCCAAAATCATTTCTATTTTTTCCACTTCTTCCTCTGTCAATGTGCCTACTTTTCTATTTCTATCTATGTTAGCTATCTTGCAAATTGCATTAGCAATAGAATGTCCGACACCTCTAATCCTTTGAAGAGAAACGTAAACTTTTTTTTCTCCTTTTAAATCTACACCCGCTATTCTTACTATACCTCGAAGTTCACCTGACGTTTTTGCTCGCTCCATAATTAACTCACATAAATTAAAAATGAATATTTAAATTTTTTTAGCTTGTCGTTAAAATTATTTTTAAAATTTTGACACTCACAGATCTTGAGAGGTTTGAGATGAAAGATACATACAATTTAGGAGTCTGTCTGGTTTAACAAAAAATTTTTTATTCAATAAAACAATTCCTATGCCTAAAATCTTTTCACCTACGAATATAGCAACTTTATCGTTCTTATTCAACTCTCCTTCTGTTTTTTCAACCCAATCATATCTTATAAAACATCCGTTCAGCACCTTGTTTTTGAATTCTTCTCTAATAAAAATTTTTTTACAATTAACAAGCGCGTCTTCAATTCTAATTAAATGTGTTTTACTCAAATTTTCGATTTTTACCGCCTCGTTAATGCTAAAATAACCTATTTGCAACCTTCTCAAAAATTTTAGATGGGCGCCACCGATCTCCATTCCAATATCATGCACGAGCTTTCTAATGTATGTGCCTGCTTCCACTTTGGTTAAAAACTTTACATCTCTACCAAATCTTTCTATTATATCAAAAAAATAAACATTTCTTTCTCTTTCAACTCTTTTTACCCTTGACTTAACCGGAGGTTTTTGAATTATTCTGCCGACAAAATTTTTTATACATTTCTCTAGCCTTTCATCGTCAACATCTTTATGAAGATGCATAATTCCTTCGTAAACCTTGTCCATTCTTTCAAATAAAGGCATTATTTTTGTTGCTTCATCTATTGCTATCAAAAGTAGCCCAGTTGCATTTATGTCAAGTGTCCCAGAATGACCTACTTTGTTTGCATGTAGTTTGTTTTTAACAATATCGCATACTTGCCTAGAGGTTAGATTCGACGGTTTGTCAACAAGAACAATAAAACACATAAAATAAATTAAAAACAGAAAGAATTAAACTACTTTGCCTTTTTTGTAGTTTTTTTAACTTCCTTTTTCTGCTTTTCTGCTTTTTCTTTCTTCACTTCCTTTTCTTTAGGTTTCTCAACCTTTTCCTCCTCTTTTAACTCTTCTGGACTAGGCTTTTTAAGGTTGAGTTTTGAAATCAACCCTTCTTTTTCATAAGCATCTATAACCTCTTTATCGTTTGCCTCTTCCTTTATTTTAAGCATATATTGTGTTGGCTCTAAGTGCTCTACATTACATTTTCTCCTTTTCACGCCAGTTAATATTTTGGGTCCAGTGACGAGAATAAAATTGTTATCTATTTTCTTTAAAACCACACAATATCTTCCAGCTTCCCTCCCAGCTGTTTTTATGCACAATCTTCCTACTTCAAGTGTCGCCACTTTTATCACCTCTATTTTATATTAATCACAAACTTTTTAAATCAACACAAGATGCTTTTATTTAAATAAGAAAATATAAATAATAAATTATGAAAGGCGTATCGCCGCTTATAGCCACTGTTCTGCTTATAGCGTTCACACTATCTATAGCTGGTTTATTGGGAGGATGGCTTTCAGGCTTGACAAAAACGCAAACTGAAACTATTGAAAAAAGCTCTGAGGAAACCATGAATTGCACGGGCTCTGTGTTAAGTATTGTAAATGTCTTATGTGGAAATAATACACCCACAGAACCAAACGCGCTAAGAGTAGTTTTAGCAAATGAGGGGAACAATGCGTTATATGGGTTTTCAACCTTCGCTCAAATAGGGACAAATCAATATATAAATTCTACCGGCGGTCCCAATATATCTTCACCTCTTTCACCAGGAGCCCACGCAACACTTGAATACTATTGCCCTACTGTATGTGTAGATGGCGCAACTATTAGTAAAATAAGAGTTTCGCCGTCAAATTGTCCAACTGCTTGGGCAGAAAAACTCTTGTCTGTAACATGCAGTTAAGGTTTTTTCCCATCTTTACTTAACTTTATAACAGTTTTTCCAAGCAATTCATATTTTTCAGTAAACTTGTTGTCTAATTCTAAAATTTTTTTCACAACTTCTCTATATTTTTCTTCTTGCTCTTCTTTGTATTTTGCTAACTCCATCTCAACTTCAAAACCTTTTAACATGTAATTTGTTTGCTCGTCTCTTAAAGAATCTATCTTTTTAACTATTTTATCAAAATCTATACTTTCAATTTTTTTCTCAATTTTTTTCAAAACATCCTCCCTTTTATTCATGTTAATATGCAAGATTAACAAAGTCAAAAGATTTACGAGCAAAATAACCAAAACTATAGATGGTTGGGTTAATATAGAATAAACGGTTAAAGCTAAAGATAGGAAAATAAACAATATAATCAATTTCATGAATTAACAGAATAAAGTTAAAGCATTAAAGCTTTACTGCAGTTTGTTATCATATAAACCTTTTTCTATTTCTTTAATCACTTGCTTTGGCGATTTTCCCTCTATAGTTATCGGCATACTTACGCAAGCACCCACTACTTCTTTGACAGCATTTTTCAACGTTTTAGAAAGCAAACCGCTCTGTTTCATTTTTGCTATTTTAATGCATTGTTCTATTGTTAAATTTCCCACTATTTTTCTTTCTTGTGGCACGCTCGTTTTTTCTTCTTTCGCGCCCTTCTTTGCATCTTTATCCTTTTTTGAACTGCTACCTCCACCGATCTTTTCTAAGCCCAACTCTTTCTTTATTAGAGAAGCTACAGGCGGAACACCAACTTTTATTGTATATTCCTTTGTTTCTGTATCTATTATAACCTTTACCGGCACGTTCATACCTTTGTATTCCTTTGTTTCTTGATTAATCTTGTTAAACAACTCACCTATGTTAATTTTATATTGAGAGAATTTTGGCGCAGTAGTTGGTCCTGGTTTCGCATTCCCACCTTCAACAAGCATTTCTATCGTTTCTTTACTCATTCTTTTCCTCACCTGATTTTTGGATAATCGAAACTAGGTTGGCATTAACTGTGATGGGTATCGGCACAGCTACTTCTATCAATTCAATAGTGACCTCTTTTTTATCCTTATCAAATCTTATCACTTTACCCCTTTCACCCTTGAAAGGACCTCCCATCACTTCTACTATATCACCTTCTTTAAGCATTATCTCTTTTTTCTTCGTTTCTATCATCTTTCTTATTTCAGAAATATCTATTGGCTTATTTATAACACCTCTAGCATGAGGTATTTCTTTTATTACTTCCACAATATCCTTCATTTCACCTTCAACAAAAATATATCCCTTTATTTCTTCTGGGTGAACTAGTGCTTTTATGGCCAAGTTATTTACTTTAGCTTTATTTGCCATCGCTTCTAAAACAACATTTTCTCTTCCTATTATGGTTTTAACCGCGTAAATGCTCATTTCATCCACCAGCAATTACAGATATCATATAAAATATAAATCCTATTAAGCCTATAGCAATAAAACCATAAAAAACAGTTCTTAACACATTTTTCAGCTCCTTTTTTGTAGGTTTTCTTGCAATTACTAAGATATTCACATATCTTTTTATTACTTCTTTAATTTTCATAGGCTCACTTGCTTAAGAGAATTAATTTTAATTGTTAAAAATTCTATTTAAACTTTTTACTCAATAAATTGTATACCCAATTCTTCCTCTATGATGCTCTTTCTTTTCACAAGCCTTTCAAATTTTTCTAATTGTTCTTTTGCCTTTGCACCCGTAATAACTACCATTACTCTCAAAGTATCTCCTAATTCTGGCTCCAACATTGCGCCCCAAATGATTTTAGCGTCTTCACTTAATCGACTTGATATAGATTCTACCACTTCTTGAGCTTCTTTTGTGGTTAAATCCTTACCACCAGTAACATTTATCAAAGCACCAGTGGCACCTTCTATATCCAAATCTAGCAATGGATTAGCCAAAGCCTTTTCAACAGCTTCTATTGCTCTATCTTCGCTATCCGACTCTCCAATGCCAACCATAGCTAAACCGCCGTTTCTCATCACAGCTTTAACATCTGCTAAATCTAAATTAATCAAACCAGGCTTTGTTATAAGCTCTACTATGCCTTTGACAGAATTTACCAAAATTTCGTCAGCTATCTTAAATGCCGTAGTCAAACTCACATCTGGAACTATTTCCAAGAGTTTGTCGTTTGGTATTATTATCAGTGTATCCACAAATTTTTTCAAGTTATCCAACCCTTCTTTGGCGTTCCTCATCCTTATCTTACCTTCCATACTAAATGGTAAAGTGACAATTGCTACAGTTAATATGTTCATTTTTTGTGCTATCTCGGCTATTACAGGTAGAGAGCCTGTACCGGTGCCACCACCTAAACCACATGTTAAGAAAACTAAATCTGTGTTTTCAAGCATTTTTCTTATCTCTTCTCTGCTTTCTTTTGCAGCCTCCATACCAACTTTTGGATCTCCTCCCGCTCCAAGCCCACCTGTTAGTTCTTTTCCTATTAATAGCTTAAAGTCAGCATCAGAGTAAAGTAAATCTTGGGCATCAGTATTTACCGCAATTGTATAAACGCCTTGTATACCAATTTGCATCATTCTTGTAATAGCATTATT
>JANXDN010000023.1 GCA_025058005.1 Candidatus Aenigmatarchaeota archaeon | reverse complement strand
TTTACATATTTCCACAACAACACTTCTGACTCTCTATCATAATCTTCACCCCATTCAAATCTCTTGCCAAACTCTGCCAAAATATCATAAACTTTTGGAAATTCTAAAATAGGAAAAGGTTGTTTCGGGATTTTTAGCTCAACATCTAAGAGGTTTAACTCTCTTTCACAATCTTCTTTTACCTTTTTGACTGCTGCAACAACTAAATTTTCTTCTAGTTTAATAACATCATACTCATCTTTTATAAAAGCCATTTCCACCGCACAAGCCCTGTGTTCGCATAAATGTCTTGGCGTATGACTTAACTCTGCTCGCCAATTAGGTCCCAAATCAAAGAGTTTTTCTATACCACCTAGTATTGTAAGCTCTCTATGAAGTTGTGGATCTTGTCTTAAAAAGGCTTCTTTATCAAAATAAGCAACTGAAAACACTTCTGCCCCCCCTTCCGAAGCTGCACCCATTAAACAAGGTGTGAAAACTTGCAAAAAACCATTGCTAATGAGATATTCTGTCATACCTTGAACTATTTTTGATTGGATTTTGAATATTGCTTTGTTTCTTGGATGCCTCAAGTCTAAGCTTCTCCAATCAAGCCTTGTATCTAACTCTGCTTTTGTTTTGCCAGAAGGGTCTAAAGGTAAAGGTGCATGGGCTATACTCAATATTTCTATCTTCTCAGGGAATATTTCAAAACCACCTGGCGCTTTATTATTTTCTACTTTTTTACCTTCAACTATTATACAAGATTGTCTTGTTAACTTTTCAAACTTTTCTAGCAAATCTTTACTTGTTTGGCTCTTGTTAAGAGTTATTTGTATATAACCGTCAAGAGTGTTTAATTTAAAAAACTTTATTCCTCCCAAGTCTCTAATTTCGTCTATAAAACCTCTAACCTGCATAAATAGCAACACCTCTTAAGATAAAAAAAGAATTAGACAATTTAGAAATTAAAGCATTCGCCTCGCATTTCAGCACCTTTAAATGAATTATGAAATAAATTTATTTAAAATTATCCACCTCTCTGTTCTGCTGGGTACTCTATTACTCTGAACACATTTCTCTGATCCTGTGCGCCCCTATCTTCTCTTACAATTAACGCAATTACTAATATGGTAATTATCACTAAGGCTATCAAACCTATATCCTCTCCACTGATTCTTGTGCCTGGAGGTAAAATAGATGTAAAAAGTTGCACTCCACCGCTTGAGATAAACATTGCTATGGCTATAAGCAAACCTGCAAAGAAAAGATACGTTAAAAAGTTTGAAGTAAACCTTCCTCTTTGTGTAGGATCCAAAAAAGGCAGTGAAAAGAACATCGTTATTAGCATAATACTTACCATTATAACGACTATTGCTATGGAAGATTGGGTGAAAAATGTTGCAAAAAATTTGCTTATCGGTATTGCAGCTGGAGAAAATATTGTTACATACATTGCTGCGACAAATGCGACAACAGCTGAGATTTTATTGGATGTGCTATCTTCGCCTGACGTATTTTGACCTGTTACAACCTTAAACAACCCAATCCTTCTTAATAAACCGTAAAATAAAGCGAAAGTTAACAAGAAAGGCAAATAAATTTCGAAAACGCCTTGAGATTGTAGTGCTTTGATAAGAGTATGCATTGTGCCTTGAGACATTTAATTTATATTATTTGAAGTTTTATTAATAAAATTTCCACATAATTATAACCTATTTGCTGTAACTATCAATAAGATGAATTTTTGGTAAAACTATTATAACCTTTCTTTTCAATTTCCTCAACTAAGGAAATGTCTCCTGTTTTGAAAATCTTTCCATCTAACATAACATGCACACAAGTTGGTTTTATATAACTTAAAATTCTCTTGTAGTGAGTTACTAGCATTATTCCTATGTTTTTTGAGTATTTGTGTATCGCATTAGTTACTCGCTTCAAGGCATCTACATCTAAACCGCTGTCTATTTCGTCGAGCAATGCAAACTGTGGTTGCAGAACTAATAGCTGCAATATTTCTGATTTTTTTCTTTCTCCACCAGAAAATCCTTCGTTCACATTTCTTTCGAGAAAAGTTTTTTTCAAACTTAAGGATTTTGCTTTTTCATCAGCAATTTTTTTAAATTTTTCCAAAGACACAATTTCCTCCCCCTTGTCAAAGTTTGCCCCATTCACAGAATTATAGGCGTGCCATAAAAAACTATTGAGTTTAAGACCTTCTATTTCAGGGGGAGATTGAAATGCTAAAAATATGCCTTTTTTTGCTCGCTCGGTTGGAGAAAGATGAGTTATATCTTCTCCGTTTAAAAGTATGTTTCCTTGTGTAACTCTATAATTTGGATGCCCCATTATTGCAAAGCATAAGGTTGTTTTACCAGAACCATTGGGACCCATTAATGCATGAATTTCCCCTTTGTTTAGAGTTAAATTTACCCCTTTTAGTATTTCTTTATCTTCGACAGAAACGTGTAGATTTTTAATTTCTAAGGATGACATAAAAATTATAACAGTGTTATTAATATTAATACTTTAGCCAACTCTTTTTCAACTCCAAAAATCTCTCTTCTTTTATTGCCTTCCTTATCTCTCTCATCAGCTCTAAAAAGAAATGCAAGTTATGAATGCTTGCCAATCTATAATAAGACAGCTCTTTTGTCATAAAAAGATGGCGCAAATATGCTTTTGTATAATTTTTGCAAGTATAGCAGTTACACTCCTTGCTAATAGGGGTGTCATCTTTTTTGAATGCAGACTTGCCTATATCTACTCTAAATTTGTTTTTCACATTTCCTCCGTCTGAAGGGTGAATATAAAGAAAACCTGCTCTAGCTAACCTAGTAGGAGAGACACAATCAAACATATCTATCCCTCTTTCAATACATTCAAAAAAATCTTCAACTGCACCTATGCCTAGAAGATGTATTGGTTTTTTTGGTAGTAAAGGTATAACCCAATCTAAAATTCTGTGCATATCTTTTTTTGATTTGCCTAGGGAACCGCCAATTGCTATCCCATCAAATGATAGGGAAGAAATGAATTTAGCGCTCTCCAACCTTAATTCCTTGTATTCGCCGCCTTGCACTATACCAAATAATGCTTGATCTGTTTCTCTTGTTTTCAAGCATATTTCTGCCCATTTATGTGTTCTCAGTAAGGATTGTTTTGTATATTCATAATCGTTTAAAGGGGAGGTACATTCGTCTAAGACGAGCATTATATCCGAGCCCAAAACTTGTTGAATTTTTATCGAAAGTTCTGGTGTGAGAATAATTTTTTTGCCGTCATAGGGAGAATAAAATGTAACGCCTTTATCATTAACAAAAGCTATTTTTTCGCCACGAGGTTTTGGTTTTTCTTTTGCTTCATCTGGAAATATGTTGCTTATCTTGCCTACGCCATGCTCTATACCAAAACCCAAACTAAAAGCTTGAAAGCCGCCGCTATCCGTCATTATTGGCCTATGCCAATTCATGAATTTGTGCAAACCATTAAAACTTTCTATTATTTCAATGCCAGGACGCAAAAACAAGTGGTAAGTGTTAGCCATTAATATTTCTGCTTCAAGAGAAAGCATGTCTTCAGATGTTAAAGATTTCACCGAAGCATTTGTCGCAACAGGTAAGAATACTGGCGTATGTATTTTGCCGTGTTTTGTTTTTATTTCGCATAATCTTGCATTACATTCTTCACTTTCATATTTTATCTCAAACTCAAACGACATAAAATAATAATTTGTAAATTAAAGGCTTTTAGTCTTATTGCATTAAAATGCCATATATCTTGATTTTGTCAAAATTTTTGGTTTATTTTTTATTACAAAATCGTTCTCTATTCTAAAACCTCCTACGCCGATTTCGTAAACTCCTGGTTCTAATGTTAAAACCATATTGCTCTTTAAAATGTCTATGCTTTTAAAGGAAATTGAAGGGGCATCGTGCACTTCCAAACCTATGCCATGACCTAAACCATGTTTTAACTCAAAACCTTTATTAGCAAGAAATTTTTCGGCTTTATCAAATATTTCTCCAGCTTTGACATTTTCTTTTAGCAAATCTTTACAGAAATCATAACACTCTAAAACAGCAGAAACAATTGTTTCTTGTTTGAGATTAAGCTTGCCGAAAGAAAATGGCACTGTTACATCTGAACAATAACCTTTGTAAACAACACCAAAATCTATTAAACCCAAACCTTTACTTATTTTTTTCCTACTTTCAGTAGGATAAGGATGGATGAAAGCAGAGTTTTTGCCGCTAGCGATTATAGTTTTAAATGCAAAACCATCTATGTTAAATTTTTTCAAATATTCGTGTAATTCTTTCGCAAACTCTTTCTCAGATTGATTTTGAGACAAATTATTTTTAATAAACTTTATACCTTTGTTTGCTATGCTGCAAGATTTTTTTATTAAATT
Organism: Candidatus Aenigmatarchaeota archaeon; assembly: GCA_025058005.1. Taxonomy (GTDB): domain Archaea; phylum Aenigmatarchaeota; class Aenigmatarchaeia; order CG10238-14; family CG10238-14; genus JAHLMN01. The sequence goes on along the minus strand of JANXDN010000023.1, from coordinate 2,321 downwards.
TATTTCTTTTTTGTTTTTTACCGCCCTTATTTTGCTTGCTATCGCACTTATATCAACAAGTTTATAGCCGCGTAGATGTTTTGATATAGATAACGGCAATTTATCAGCAATTATACCTATTTTTTTGCCTTTAAAATTTTCTTTTATTATTTTTTTTAGCTTGTAGTTGTAATCTTTTAGCTTAAAAATATCTATGTCCGTCTCGTTCAAAGCTCTATCATAGTCTATTGACGAGGTTATGAGCATTTTTTTCTTTCCAAAAAAGTAAAAGGAATAAGTGGGTTTTCTAAAATTGGAAAAATAGTCAAAGTTTACATCTCTGCAATTCTCTGAGCTAAAAAGCAATACTCCATCAACTTTTGCTGCTTTTAGCAATTTTGACTCGTTCATATAAAATCAATTTTTGGTAAAATTTTATTAAAGCAATTTTTATTTGCTTTTCGGAAACTTGAAACCCACAGGCATACCATTTTTCATTATTAGTTTGCCGTCTGCATAAACATTTCCATTTTTGCCTTTCATCACTTTAATCATGTCTTGATGTGATGATGCTTTGTTTTTTCCACCAAAACCTGGACCGCTATTGTTGCCTATGGCTATGTGTATAGTACCAAAAATTTTTTCATCAACGATGGTTTCGCCAATAAATTGTGCCTTTGGATTAGTACCTATGGCAAACTCTGCTAGCTTGTCTTTATCGCCTGTGTTTGCATCCAAAAACCTTTGAAATATTTTTTTGCCTTTACCGGGAGCGTTAAACCAAACTATTTTACCATTTTCAAATTTCACTTCTAAATCTTTTATGAAACCAAATCCATGGATAGTTGTATAATCAAACTTTATATAGCCGTTTCCAGAATCTTCTACTGGAGCAAAATAAACTTCACCGTCAGGTATGTTCAAACCATTGTCTCCATTTTTCACGTCTTCTTCTGACATTATGCCGTCAGCGACTTTGATTTTTCTACCTTTTATGCTTAAACTCATATCAGTTCCGTCATTTGCTGTAATTCTTATTTCTTCTACATCTTGTAGCAGCTTTTTGTAATGTTCGCACAATTTTTTAACTGTTGGAGAGAATGTTTCTTTGATTGCCTCGAAAAATACTTTTTTATATTTCTTAGGTGAAACAAACAACTGTTCTTTTTTTCTCATCACAGGCCAGCCAAACAAACACCAATTTACTTTGTATCTGTCTAATATATCTCTTATTTTTTGTCTTGCTGGTGCACCTAATTTTACTTTTTCTTCAAATCCATGTGTCCAATTTATATCTTCATCTCCGCCAATAAATATTCTAAAATCATATGCTCGGGCCATCATTTTTGACGCTTCTGGTAACTCTGCTGCAGTGTCAAAAGGTATTAACTCTAAATGTTTTCTTGAATCAAAAGTATTTGTGGGTATGTCAATCACATGTGCACCTCTTTTCCAACATTCCTCTTTTACATATTGTACGAATTTTTTGCATTCTTTGTCTGTATCAGAATAGAGAAGTCTTATAGTATGACCGACAGTGGTTTTAATATAATATTTGTTCTTCCATTCTACTATTAGAGGACCGTAGTCGGGATCCTTTAATTTTTCTATGATTTTTTCTTCGTTTTCATCAAAGGAAAATTTGCTGTAAACCTTTCTTTTTAAAAGTTTTGTTGCTAGCCTCGGATATTTTTTTCTAACTATTTCTAAGGCTGGATTTGGTTTTCTGCCTATGCGGAGAGATTTTTCGACAAAATCTTTTGCCATTTTTCTTAATTCTTCATCAGTAAAAAACATATCATTAAATTTTGAAATTCTTTCTTAATATTATTGATGCTCCGGTAGCTCAACTTGGATAGAGCAGTGCCCTCCTAAGGCAAAGGTTCCGGGTTCAAATCCCGGCCGGAGCAATTTTTCTTTGAAGATTGGTTTAGGCCTTCCTTGTTGAGGGCCTGTCCAGTTTGATGGGAAATCCGTGTATCACCTTTTTCTCGGGTTGTTTGAAAGTACGGATTTTACTGGTTTTCTTTCCGTAGTCGACTAGGCCTTCGAGCATTTTTACAGCAGACACAATTCCATCGATTACAGGTACGTTCAGAGCTTCCTCTATTGACTCCTCGAGCCCAGCCATACCAGCGCATCCTAAAAGAAGGACTTCAGCTCCATCCTTGTTAATGGCCTGCCTGCCTTGATCGATCATCAGATTTGTTATCGTATCACTTCCTTTTTCTATGTCTAGGACCGGTGTGTTAATAACTCGGATGGATGCACATCGCTCCGACAACCCATATCTGTTCACCATTTCCTCCACGGGGCCGATAAACCTGTCGAGTATGGTTATG
>JANXDN010000022.1 GCA_025058005.1 Candidatus Aenigmatarchaeota archaeon | reverse complement strand
TTTACAAACTTCTATAATTGCATCCTCAATTTTTATCTTAACAAGCTCATCTTCTTTGCCACATATGTTGCATTCTGTAATAGAGACACCTTTGTTTTGTATATTTTAAAAATAAAAATTAAAATTTTGTTGGGGTGGCTATAGAAAGCATAAATAATCTTAGGTAAATATAAACATAATAAATTTCTATATCAAAAGAGAACTTGTTGTTAATAAAAAAGAATATGAGGTTCCAGAAGCCGTTAACCTGTCGACAATGTTTTTAACGTCTTAAATCAAGCTTTTAACCTGATAAAAACTTTAATCATACTATCTATATAAAAAATTTAGTTTTTTTTCTGTTTTTTATGGGAAAAAAGTTTGTCCTCTCTTTACTCTTGGTGGGATGTTTGTATATATATTCAATAATCCATAAAATCAATTACTCTCCACATCCGCTTACCCCTTATGAGAGTAGTAACGATATAAAAAATTTCACAAATCCAATTACCCATTTTGAAACCGATAATAGGATAATTGTAAAATTTTCTTACTATAATCCCTTATGTGGTGGCATAAATTGTGATTTAGACTGCACTACAACAGCTGATGGAACAACAGTAATAGATGAGAATGGAAATCTGATAGGAGCATGGAACGGGAGAGAAGCTTATGCCGCGTGTCCTTCAACTCTTTCATTTGGAACCAAAGTCTATGTTTTTAGAGACAGAGAACACAGATTTTTCATAGGCACTTTTGAATGTAGAGACAGGGGCAGTAAAATTATTGTTGATAAAAAAGATGGTGTGGATATTTATATATTAGACATCCTTCATAATGGCGATTGTAGAGGAGGAGAGTGGCCTGTAACATCGGATGGGTATAGAATAAGGCCCGATGAAACCTATTACGGCTATATAGATCTTCAAAAAACTCCACAAAACCAAACCAACCAAACTTGGGAAAATTTTATTCCTACTGACAAGTCTTGCTATTCAAACTATTTAGCAAGGTTAGGTAAAAACCCATATATTCCTGAAGGCATGTGCCCCCCTCCAGGATGGAAAAGTTGGTGTCCGCCAGGATATGGAAGAGAGGATGGAGCAGGACGACTTGTTAGCATAGACGAAATCCAACCTCAACCCGGTGTTAATTGCTATACAACTCAACCTTGAAAATAAGAGTTTAAATATTTAACAAACCAATTTTATTTAATGAGGTTTTTCGGTGTTTATCGGATTAATTTTGTTTAATTACTCTAAAGGTGGAATTCTAAATGTTAAAGCTTAAAGAATTAGAGGAAAGTATAAAAGAGTTTTGGAAAAAAAACAACATCCCAGAAAAAGTAAGAGAGAAAAATAAAGGCAAAAAAAAGTTTTATTTTCTCGACGGACCGCCTTATGCAACAGGTTACATTCACATAGGCACCGCTTGGAACAAGATATTAAAAGACTGCTACATAAGATACTGGCGCATGAAAGACTATGATGTGTGGGATCAACCGGGTTATGACACTCATGGTTTGCCTATAGAAAACAAAGTAGAACAAAAACTAGGACTGAAATCAAAAAGCGATATAGAGAGATTGGGAGTGAAAAATTTCAATGAAGAGTGCAAAAACTATGCCACACAATTTATTGACATAATGAATAAACAATTTGAAGATTTAGGCGTATGGATGGACTGGAAAAATCCTTATCTCACCTTAACCAACGATTACATAGAGGGAGCATGGCATACATTTAAAATAGGATTTGAAAAAGGTTTGTTATATAAAGACGTTTATCCTGTGCATGTTTGTCCACACTGCGAAACTGCTGTAGCCTATAATGAAATAGAATACACTCAAATAACCGATCCTTCAATATATGTGAAATTTCCAGTTTATGGAAAAGAGAACGAGTTCCTAGTTATTTGGACAACCACCCCTTGGACCTTACCCTCTAATACAGGTATAATGGCAAAACCCTCAGGCGATTATGTGTATGTTAAAGTAGGGGGAGAAGTTTTAATATTGGCAGAATCTCGTTTACAAGAAGTAATGGAAAAGGCCAACACAAGTGGATATAAAATAATAAAGAGGGTTAAAGGCAAGGAACTCGAGGGTCTAAAGTATGAGAACCCGCTGGCTGATGTCTTTCCTTTTATAAAAAAACTCCAAAACGCGCATAGAGTAGTACTCTCAGAACAATATGTTTCTCTTGAAGAAGGAACTGGTTTAGTGCACACAGCACCAGGACATGGTCAAGAGGATTATAAAGTTGGAAAAGAGAATGGTTTGCCTATAGTTTCTCCTTTAAAGCTAAATGGCACATATAACAATAATTGTGGTAGATTTGCTGGAAAGTTTGTAAAAGCAGCTGATGACGAAATAATAGAAGAATTTCATGTAAGAGGTTTGCTCTTCCACAAAGAAAAAATCACTCATGAATATCCAAAGTGTTGGAGATGTAGTTCGCCTTTGCTTTACATGTCTGTTCCTCAATGGTTTTTCAGGATAACAGCTATTCGAGAAAAGCTTATAGAAGAAAATAAAAAAGTCGCGTGGTACCCAGATTGGGCTGGGAAAAGATTTGAAAATTGGCTTGAAAATTTAGGAGACTGGCCGATTTCAAGACAAAGATATTGGGGCATACCTTTACCTATATGGGAATGCGAAAGATGTGGCAGAATTAAAGTCATAGGCTCTATAGACGAGTTACCGAAAAAACCAAAAGATTTACACAGACCTTACATAGATGAAATAGAAATAGAGTGTGAATGTAAAGCAAAAATGAAAAGGGTAAATGATGTTTTGGATGTGTGGTTTGATTCGGGTTTAGCTGCATGGGCAAGTTTGAAATATCCAAGAGAAAAAAAGTTATTTGAAAGACTATGGCCCTGCGACTTGCAAATAGAGGGTCCTGATCAAATAAGAGGATGGTGGAATTCTCAGCTAATTACGAGTGTTATAACTTTTGATGAAAAACCCTTCAAAGCAATACTCTTTCACGGTTTTGTTTTGGATGCACATGGAAATAAAATGTCCAAAAGCAAAGGTAATATAGTTCAACCAGAAGATGTAATAGAAAAGTATGGAAGAGATGTGTTACGATTTTACTTGCTTTCTAGTCCTGCTTGGGAAGATTTCTATTTTAATTGGACTGACACAGAAAATGTTGCCAGAATTTTAAATATCTTGATGAATACATTTGTTTTCATAAAAACATATGTTGATAAAAAACCGAAAAAACCAAAAAAATTAAACCTAGAAGACAAATGGATATTGTCGCGGTTGAACAGAATTTTATCGTCTTATGACAAAAACATGCAACAATATTCACATCACAAAGTTGTTCAAGATTTGCAAGACTTTATATTAAACGATTTTTCTAGATGGTATATAAAGCTAGTAAGGGATAGAGTATGGCCTACTTATGAGGGGGGAGACAAGGAAGCAGCTTTTTACACTTTGGTAAAAGTTTCTGAAGTATTGCTTAAAATGCTCGCACCTTTTACACCTTTTATTGCCGAATATTATTATCAAGAGTTGCTGAAAGATAAAGAGTCGGTTCACCTGTGCTCTATACCAAAACCAGAAAAAGATCTTATAGATGATAATTTGGAGAAGCAGATGGAAATAGTGAGAAAGTTGTTTGAAATAACTTCTTCCATTAGACAGAAAGAAAAAATAAAATTGAGATGGCCTTTGAAAAGGTTAATAATTATTTCTAATGACAAAGATGTCAAAGCTTCTATTGAAAACTTGAGTGATGTTTTGAAATTTATATGTAATGTCAAAGAAATTTCCCTAGCAAAAAAATTACCGAAAGGCAAATTTTCTGAGGAGGTTTTTGATAAAGGCACAGTGTATTTAGATGTTGAGAGGGACGAAAATCTAATTGCAGAGATGGTTTTGAGAGAGTTGATAAGATATATTCAAGAAATGAGAAAGAAAAACAACTTTGTTGTGAAAGATGAAATCGTACTCTATCTAAAAACTGATAAAAAGACTAAGGAAATGATAGGCAAGTTTGTTGAAAGGTTGAAAAAAGAGGTAGGCGCTGTTGAAGTAGATTTCAATAGTTTTGATGGCAAATACAGAGGAAGTCTGCAAATAGAGGATTTGAAAATTGACGTCTCTTTCAGCAAAAAATAATATAAACATCCTTTTCGAATATAATGTTGTATGCCATCTCCTACAGTTAAGGATGTGATGAATCCCAAGGTTGTAGTCGCTAAACCTCAAGCTACTGTAAAGGAAGCGGCGGAAATAATGTCGATGTTTAGGATAGGCTGTTTAATAGTTGTTGAAGACGAGAAGGTCGTTGGTATTGTTACTGAAAGCGACATAATAGGAAAAATTGTGGCAAAGAAAAAAGATCCTGATAGAGTTGTTTTGGAAGAGATAATGAGCAAAAATGTAATTTTTACATCCCCAAATGAAAGTATAGATGAAGCAGCAGAAAAAATGGTTGCGAACAAGATTAAAAGATTGCCTGTGTTAGAAGACGGAAAAATTGTCGGCATTATCACAGCCACAGATTTGATTTCCTACGAGCCTAAGATAATTGAAACCTTGAGCGAACTTTTCTCGATTAAGACTCAAATAGGCAGAACTATTGCCGGATAGATTTTGTTGCAAAGAGTAGTGGGTTGTCTAACACTTCAATAGATTTTTTTATCTCATTTTTTAAAATTTTTTCATCAACTTTACATCCTATTTGCGTTAAAGCTTCTAACATTATTTTTGTAACAAACTCTACAGAATTTAAACTCTTAAAGTCAACATCCCCCTCTACTAAAACATCATTTTTTACCTTTAAATTTTCAGGTATTAACAAATCTTTATTTTCTAAGATATGTTTGTTTTTTATATTTTTCACTTCAAATAAGAGCTTGAATGTTATACCTTCATCGACATATACTATTTTAGCAAGTTTAAGAAACCCAACTATTATAGCCATCGTTCTTATTACGTCAATTTCATTCTCCAGAAAAATCATTTCCTCGTAATTTATAAAACCTTTTGAGTCTATCTTACCTTTTGCGCCAGCATTTTCATCAAAAAATTCTATATATTCTTCATGAAGAATGCTTTTGTTCAAAATTAAAAACCATGGCTTGTTTTTTTCAATTTTTCTTAGCGTATCATCTATTTTCAATCTTGCTTCCATTTTTGGAGTTGTCGAAATTTTATAAAAAGGTTTCATTCCAATAATTAACAGAAGTTTAAATATTTAAATAACAATTTTAAAAATGTTTAAATATTTACATAGTTAAACAAGTAGATTATGAAAAAAACTGCAAAGCTTTTTAAACTTTTAGGTGACGAGACAAGAATTAAAATATTGCTTTCTATTATGAAAAAAGAAAAAAATGTATTGGAAATTGTTAAAGAGGTGAAAAAATCGCAACCGGTAGTATCAATCCATCTTAACAGAATGGAGAGAGAAGGTTTGCTTGATTCAGAAAGGGTTGGGAGAATGATATTTTATAGATTAAAAAACCAGAAAATAGCAGAGCTGATAAAAATTGCTGAGGCTGTGTCAAATGAATAAGGCAAAAAAAGTTGTTGCAGTATTTCTTTTAGCAGTGTTTTTACTAATCTCTATTTTATATGCTGTTTACATAAATAAACAAAAAAACAAAGATGAAATTATATATTTCTATGGCATTACATGCCCACACTGTAAAAATGTAGAAAAATTCATAGAAGAAAACAACTTGGACAAAACCCTCAAAATAACAAAAAAAGAAGTTTATAATAATCAAAACAACCTTTTAGAATTAATTAAATATGCAGAAAAATGTGGTATTTATGATGATGTTGGTGTGCCTTTTATTTATTACAAAGGCAAGTGTTATGTCGGTGAAGAAGAATCAATAAACTTGCTTAGGAGCATCGCGGGTGATTAAATGATTTTGTTAATTGCATTATTGTTATTATCCTTCCAACTAGCTTCAGCTGTCTGCCCTTTATGCACCATAGGCGTAGCTGTGGGTATAGGTTTTTCAAGATATTTGGGGATAGACGATATTATTACTGGTTTATGGATCGGCTCTTTAATTATCTCACTCTCTTTATGGCTCATAGAATTTTTGGATAAAAAAAAGATAGTGTTTTTTGCAAGAAATCAAATAATAATAACATTTTTTTATGTTGCTACAATTTTACCCCTTTATTTTTCAGGCTTTATAGGCCAACCGTATAATGTAATTATCGGCATAGACAAACTCGTGTTCGGAATATTTCTAGGCACTATAATATTTATAGCATCAATCTTTGCCGATAAATATCTTCGTAAGATAAATAATAACAAGGTTTTATTCGCATACCAAAAAGCATTAATTCCATTAACCTTTTTGTTAATAGCAAGCATTATAATATATTTACTCTTAGGCATATTTTCATGAGGTGATTATTGTGGAAAAAATAGAAGAGTTTATGAAAAAAATTGATAAGGTGACGAAAGAAAAAAAACTTGACTTGTCTTCAGATGAAGATTTGAGCATAGGAGTTATGAACCTGATAAGCATAGAAGAGCACCTATTTTTTACTGCAAAAAAAACAGGCAAAGACAAGTATTTTGCGTTATTGGATGAAGTAAGAGAGATGAGAAAAAAATTGCTTAAGAAATTAATAAAGGATTATGAAGGCGAGGTGTGGTGCATAAGCAAGCATTTATTGGCGGCATCTATGAGATTAATAGAAGTTGGCACAAAGCAGTTCAACAAAGGAAATAAAACTGAAGCA
>JANXDN010000021.1 GCA_025058005.1 Candidatus Aenigmatarchaeota archaeon | reverse complement strand
GATACCATTGGTTTTATGAAAATGTAAAAAGTTTTGTGAACGAACCTCATAGTGGCATAATAGGCGATAAAAAGGAATTGTTAGTTTTGGATATGACAAATAAAGAAAATGAAGAAGTAAGAAAAGTTTCTGTTGATATTGCAAAAGAGGGTTCTACAATTTTGAAATGTCTTTCTACTCAAACTACACTGAATGACTTTTTCAAAAACATCCCATTTATTTCAATGCCAAAAAAACATGAAATAACATCTCAAATTTTAACCAAAGATACTATAGAATTTCTTAAAAAAACTGAAGAATTACAGCCTCAAAATTACGAAGAATTAATTTTGTTGAATGGCTGTGGTCCTAAAAAGATAAGAGCGTTGGCTTTGCTCTCTCAATTATTATTTGGAACTGAAATAAAATGGAAAGATCCTTTAAAATATACTTTTACTCACGGTGGTAAAGATGGTTATCCTCATCCGATAGACAAAGAAACTTATGAAAATTCTATTGAATTTTTGAAAGAAGTTATAAGACAAGCAAAATTGAATGAATATGATAAAATTAATGCTTTGAAAAGATTAAGCCAACTCTAGCTATTAAGAAGAATTTTGTATATATTTTCTCTTAATTGATTTGCTTCCTCCATTAGTTTTTTCATTTTTTCATCATTGCAAATATTTTGAAGAGTAATTAAAGCATTATTTTGCAACTCTAAACCAACCAAAAATCTTACAACATCCCTATGCCAATCATCTCTTGTAAACCACCAATACATGCAACTGTGCTCGCTTTTGTCAACTAACTCTCTTGCTTTTTCAAACAATCTTCTTTGTCTTATATCACCATTCACCTTTTTCTTGACATAATGAGTTGCGTTTATTGTTAAATAAAGATGGTTCCATGCTAACTCGTGCACACTTTTAAATGGCTCTTTAATCTTTTCAAGCCATAGAGGGAAAAAATTTCCTTCTCTTATATCTTCATAAGTAGTTGACCAACTTGAGGGCAAAGCTTCTATTTCTCCTAAACATTCGAATAGTTCAAATATTTCTCCTACAGAGATTGAATCTATATCATCTCTTTTTTCTATTTTGTCCAAGGTCTCTTTCATACCGATAACCATAGACTTTACATGATGTCCTATGGTTTCGCCGTCCAATGCGGTAAAGCAAAATGTTCCTTTTTGTAAGTTGTCGATGAAATTGCTGTTTGCTTTACCAAAACCTATGTTTATACTTGTGAAATCATCCCTAAAAACCGCTTTTAACTGATACTTACCATGCTTTACTATATGCCAGCCTTTGTTGCTCCAGTTACCATTAGAAGCCACGCCGGCCAACATTATCCAGTTGTAGCCGGCTTTGGCTATAGAGGGGGTGACAGAAGGAGCGTAAGCCATTTCAGGTAACCAGAAACCCTTAGGCTTATAAGACTTGCCAAACGCTTTCCTGTTTATCTTATCATTTAGTTTTATCTGTCTCATAATCTCTTTTTCTGGTAATAAGGGGCATAGAGTATGATAGGCTGTGGTGCCAACAAACTCCAATTGTCCTCTTTCTGCCAATTCTTTAAAGCCCTCTATTACATCTGTTAGCTCATGTTCTTGTAATAAAAGTGTTAAAGAAGCGTTAATGTTTAGGGTAAATTTACAAGATGGATGCTCTTTATAAAGCTTGATAATCTGCCTATAGGATTCTTCTGTTATTCTCAATAGCCATTCTTTCGTCTGAATAGGTGGTTGATAAATATGCCACAAGGGTGCCCAAAAGGCTTTAAACATTATATCACTATATAGTAGTTAGTAAAAGTAGTATATAAATTTTACTATTCAATAGTAATTATTTATTGTCTATAAGGGGAGAATATGAAAAAACTGAAAAGATTGATATTAGGCACTTTGTTAGCTATGAGTTTGTTAACAACTATTCCTGTTTCAGCAAATTCAAAACAACCTCCTAAAGCGCAGGTATACTACAACTCCAATGGTAGAATTGAAAGAATTATAACAACTGAAGAAGCAATAAAAGGGAAGATTTATCCCGCCAAGGAATTATACTGCATGTGACTCTCTTGCACTTTATCCACCATATCTTTCACCATTATTAGCTCATAATGTGGTTGTATTTTACCTGGAATTGGGAAGTAACGGAGATTATAATGGAACTTTCGTAATTCCTGCAGGTAATGGAATTTATTCAGCAAACAAAACGCATCCCTCAAAATATGAAAAAACAAATAAATTAGATTACAAGGGTAAAGGTGAGGGTGCATGTCAAGCGGCAACTCTTCTTAATGTGGTTGCAATAAAGCTAGGATATTCTACCGAAGCCGACAAAATACATTATATTAATAGTCTTGAGAGATATGTTCCAATTTATAGAGGTGATGGGTGGGAGATACCAAAAGACTTGACAGTTAATATAAACCATGGTGGAAGTGATTTAAGAATTCAACAACAAGAAAAAATAGGCTACTTTGAATGGAAAGTTTACGAAATCTCTGATGGTAAAAAAATTATAGTTTTATATGGTAAATTTTTGTCTTTTCTGCCTCTTCGAAATATACCGCCACATTGATTAAAAATTTTTAATAAACCAATTGATTTTATAGAACTCTATAAATATGCTCATAGATTTGTATAATATGGAGAATTACAATATCTAAGAAACAATTAAAAATTTCACAACCCATATCTTTTAGCCGCTTCTTCTATTATCCTTTTAAGCAAACTCTCATAATCTATCCCTGCAGCCCTTGCAGCTAAGGGAAAATAAGAAGTCATAGAAACTTCTGGTGGTATCAAACCTGGTGGACTATTTACATCCAACACATAAGGGTTTCCTTTTTCATCACATCTTATATCTATTCTACATAAATCAGTCAGCTCCAAAGCTTCCCAAACTTGCAAACAAATATTTTTTAATTTTCTTTCAAAATTTTTTGATATTTTTGCAGGACAAGAAAAATGTTTTTCAGAAAAATTTTTATCTTGCTCTTCTATTATCCATTTAACTTCTAAAGAATCTATTGGCGCATAACCCTTTGGCACAACAGAATGATCTACCTCTATTATAGGCAAAAACTCTGGTGGATTTCCTATCATCGGCACTGAAAACTCTCTTCCACTCAAAAACATTTGCACCAATGCTGGTTCATTAAATGTTTTTATTACAAACTCTATCTGCCTTTTCAATTCGTCTTTGCTATAAACAACACTTTTATTAGTTATCCCAGCCGATGAGCCTCTACAACAAGGCTTTACAATCAATGGAAATTTCATCTTTTTATCCAATTCTTCATCAGTTGAATAAAACACTTGCGATAGAGGTGTGGGTATTTTTCTTGCAATAAAAATTTCTCTTGCCTTAGCTTTGTTAAGCACTAAAGCTTGTGAAAGTGGTGACCCTCCTGTATATGGCAACTGTAACATTTCAAGCATCGCAGGTAAATGAGCATATCTGTCTTTTCCGTAAATTCCTATAGAGTAATTGAAAACCAAATCTATTTTGTCTTTATTTTTCTTTAACTTCTCATATGCATCTTCATCTGCTTCTATAGGAAGAATTTTGAAACCCAAATTTTCGAAATGTTTCACCATCCACTCAATTGTCTCAGGATCATCGAAATCTGCTTCTATTTGACTCCTTGCATCATTAGGATCTGGATATTTATGACGCACATTATAGATAAAAGCAATTGTTTCTATCATTACTATAAATTTTTAGTTAAATCAAATAAATAAATTTTTAGTTAATCTTTTATCTATTTTTTCTAAAAATTTTGCAACACTCCAAGCTTGTGAAATACAACCTCTGCTTTCAAAAGGTTCATCTCCATCTATTATTTCGCTTATGCAACCCAAACCATATCTTGCTATTTCCATTTCAACAAAATTCTTTATTTCATCTTCTTCAGATATTAAAGCAGATAACCAAGGCCATATTGTGCCATTGTGATATGCTAAATCCCTCTCAATAATATTTCCAAAATATTTCCCACGAAAATTTCTATCTTCCTTTTGCAACGTCCTCACACCAAACTTTGTCACCAAATTTTCTCTAACAACATTTATTATGCTTTGCTTCATTTTATCATCAACCATACAAAAAGGTAAATGGACAGCAATCAATTGATTTGGTCTTAAAGTATTGTCACTATCAGTGTCTTTCAAATATTTTCCATTCCAAAATTTTTTGAGGAAGCTTTCCTTTACACTTTCGGCAAACAAAGCATAACTATAGGCTGATTTGTTATCAAACTTTCTTGCAAAAAATTCCATTATTTTCAAAGCATTATACCACAATGCCTGTATTTCTACTGCCTTACCATCTCTTGGAGTTATTGGTTTGTTATCTACAAAAGCGTCCATCCAAGTCAAACCGCCCTTTGATTGAATTAAGAAATCTGTGTCCATGCTTATACCTTTCGTACCATTCATGTAAAATGCTATTATTGATTTTAGCCTATCATATATTTTCATTACAAACTCTAAATCTTCTGTAACTAAATAGTATTTGTAAACTGCATCTATGAGCCATAAAGAAGCATCCACAGAATTATAACTTTCATCAAAATTTGGTATTAGTCCGAATTTTAGTTTGCCCAACCAATGTTTTATTATTTCTCTTGCATCATCATATCTGCCTGTAGTTAGACATAAACCGGGTAAAGATATAAATGTATCTCTACCCCACTCACCAAACCAATGATAACCTGCTATTATCGATTTCCCATCAATTTTATCTATTATATGATTATCAGCTGATAACACCAACCATTTTGCCCAATCGTCATATATTTTTGTGATTTTTTGAAAGTTTTTTACAAGAATTTTTTTTCTTTTAATTTCTTTTTTTATTTCCTCTTCCAAATCTATCTCTCCTTCAAGAGTTGCAATAATAGCAGTTTTACCAGCTCCGACAAAAACACCGGGATTATAAAGATGTTCTATCGCATCCTCACCTCTATTAGCATCTTCTTCATAAAAAAAGTTCCAATACCATTTTTTATTCTCCTCTATTTCATTATTAACATAAGTGTAATTCGAAGAAAATATCTTTAAGGACAAACCATCAAAGATCGCAATAAAACCATCTTTTTCATTTTTTATTTGAATATCTTTCATACCTTTGTTCAAAGAAAAAATTGATCTAAGAGCTAAAAGAGGTTTGATGAAAAGTTTGACTTGTGAATCGCATAAATAAACTATTGCAACAGCATTTTTTCCTCTAAACATGTAGATTTTTTTCTCAATTTTTTTTCCTTCAACTTCAAATACAAAATTTGGAAACGGATCTAAAGAAAATTCTTTGAGATTAACATAACCTGAAGGATGAACTACATCAATATATCTATTTGTTGACAAATCATACCTTTTTCCATTTATTTCTACTTCTTCCTCTAACTTTGATAAAAAAACGTGTCTATCATCAACATCACCACCTATTAATAAACCATGATATTTTCTCGTATTCATGCCCAAGATTGTTGAAGAGGCATACCCCCCTAAGCCGTTAGTTAGAATCCACTCTAATTTTTTCGATCTCTCAACATCTTTAATTACATCATCCTCAACAACAATCTTTGGTAACATTACATCACTTGAAAAATTTTCTCAAAAACTTTGCAGAATCTTCTGGTGTGACTGTTGTAATATTTATACCTGAGCCATACTCCAAACCAGCATCTCTCTCAATTCTTGGTATTAATTCTATGTGAAAGTGATATTTTTCACCTCCGCTCATTTTTGGATAAAGCATATGAAACATAAAATTAAATGAAACGTTTAAGCGTTTATATGCCTTTAAAACTTTTTCCAAAGAAATTAATAATTCGTCTCTTGTTTTGTTGCCAAGCTGGATTGAGGCAACATGATGTTTTGGAAATATCCATGCCTCAAATGGTTGAGTAGGCGCATAGGGGCATAACACTAAAACCTTTTTACCGTCAAACACAACTCTTTTTGCAAGACTTTTTTCCAAATTTAAAATTTCACAAAATATACACTTTCCACCAAAGTCATAAAATTTTTCTGCTTTCTCTATTTCTTGTTTTATTAAAGACGGTACTATTGGCAAAGAGATTACTTGTGTGTGAGGGTGCGGTTGAGATGCTCCTGCTTCAACACCATGATTTTTAAAAATAGAAACATAATTTATGTTTTCGTCAGATAATTCCATATAAATTAAATCAGCTATAGTTTCAAACCACAATCTCCATCTATTTATGCCGTAATCTGCTGGATGTAGATTATGTTGCTCTGTGTCAACAATTATATAATGTTTTCCGTATGCAGAAATTTTTTGAATTAACTTTTCTGTCTTAGAATAATAATCTTGTTTAACTACAGCAGGAAACTTGTTTTCAAAAACTCTTATTCTCCAATTATTCAAAGGTTTTTCTATGATGCTTTTTGGTGTTTTGCTTTCATTCCCTGGACAAAAAAAACAATCTTTATCTTTTATTGAAGTTTCCTCTTTTATAACATGCGGTCTATTTACTCTTTTAGGGGATAAGATTACCCATCTATCGAGCAAATAATCCTTTCTTATTTCCATCAAATTATAAATTATTTTCTTTTTAATTAAAAAACTAACAATATTTTATGCAAAATTTGTTTAGAAGCTATGATATAAGAGGTGTAGTTGGTAAAAATTTGAACGAAAAAATAGCAGAAAAAATAGGACTCGCTTTTGGAACTTATCTTCATGGGGAAGAAGATGTAATAGTAGGAAGGGATATGAGACAAAGCGGGGAAGCACTGAAAAAAAGTTTTATTAAAGGTTTGGCAAAAACCGGTTGCAACGCAATAGATATTGGGATGGTACCTACGCCTTTAACTTATTTTTCTATTGTATTTTTGAATAAGAATGCTGGCGTCTCTATAACAGCCTCTCATAACCCACCCGAATGGAATGGTTTCAAGCTAAGAGGAAAAAATGCTATAGCTCTATTATACGAAGATGAACTAAAAAAGATTGAAAGAATATTTTTGTCCAAAAATTTTATTAAATCA
>JANXDN010000020.1 GCA_025058005.1 Candidatus Aenigmatarchaeota archaeon | reverse complement strand
CGTAGAATTTTAACCACCTTGAAGTAAAAAATAATAGGTAAAATTCATTTAAAAATATTTCTATTCAAAAGTAGTTAAAATAACTTCAAGAAACATGAAAACTTAATTCCTATTTATATAACGAGTTTGCAGATAAACGAAAAAGGACTTTTAAAATAAAAACAAAAAATACTTTTTATGAAAATAATTTTTGAGCCGATAGGTTATGTTTTTTCGGACTACAAAACACCTCAACAAGCTTGGGAAGCATGTGAAAAAGGCTTGATGACGCAAAACATCTCAAAGATAATCGTCAACAAAAAATATCAGGATGGCTTGAAGGGTTTGGAAAAATTTTCACATATATTTATAATATATTATTTACACAAAGCAAAAAAACTGGAAATAGAAACATGCCCTGCTCCAATGACGATAAAAAATCTACCAAAAGTAGGAGTTTTTGCATCAAGAAGTCAATATAGACCTAATAAGATTGCTTTAAGGTTGGTGAAACTAGAAAAAATCGAAAAAAATGTGTTATATGTTAAAGGTTTGGACGCCATAAATAAGACACCTGTAATAGATATTAAACCCTATATTAAAGAGTTTGATAGACCGTTAAAATTTAAACAAGCGCCTTGGTATTGTTGGTTAAAATAGAAAACAATTTTCTATTGGATTTTTAAATAAAGTTTAAATCTTTATTTCTTTAAAGTGATAAAAGAATGGTGAGAAAATGAAAAAGTATTTTTTATTCCTACTATTGTTGCTATTAATACAACACACACTGCTTCAGACCGCTTTAGCAGTCACCGCTTCCTGTGGCATACCGGAAGTTCCTGGTAATTACAGATTTTACAACAGAGATTCCACGCCTGTAGGAGTGTTTATAAACACAGGCGGAACGGCTATTTCAGTTTCACCTAACAACTTTGAGATACCTCCGGGTGGTTCACAGTTAGTAGAAGTTAGAGCAGCAGCTAATACCTATGCTCGAATGTTTGTCACGTATACAGACTTGAACAACAACTTTTCTGCTGGCTTGGAATGCTCATTTTATGCAACTTCTGGCTCTTACACTGTAACTACAACCACTCAACAAACAAGTGGAAGCTGCTCTTCTTACACAACACCATCTGCATGTAGAGCAGCAGGCTGCATCTGGATTTCTATAGGTTTTTCAGGATATTGTACTGGTTCTGGAGGAGCAACAACTACAACAACCTTAACAACAACTGCCTATTCTATTACGCCTACTCCAACTCAAGTTACTACAACAACTGTTCAACCAACCACATCCAATTGTCAAGGAAGAAGTTTTTCCACCTGTAATTTGATACCGGGTTGTGAGTGGATAGGCAACCCAACAAGCGGATATTGTAGAAGCGTTTTTACTCAAACAACAACCGCTGTTGCAACTACAACTACAACCACCACAATTCCTCCTCAACAAAACAATCCTCCTAGCAGTTCCGGCTCTACAAGCAATTCAGGAGGTTCTACCTCTACAGGTGGCGCAAGCGGTGGTGGCTCTTCCAAACCAACAGGATTTTACGATTTTCCATCTTTTATACAAATAGCTGCGGGTGAAGAAAAAACGATTAAAGGCACATTTTATGCTGCAAAGGATTTGTATGATGTGCAATTTCAAGTAGCAGATTTAGACGCAAACTGGTTCACAATAACACCTTCATCTTCTACACTCAAAAAAGGTGAAACCATTAACCTCACAGTAAAAGTTAAAGTGCCTGGAAATGCAAAGCAAGACTCTTATGTATTCAGGCTAGTTGCTAAAACAACGGTTAACTATGAAAAACCAATAACTTTGGCTGTTGTTGCTGCACCAAAAACAACAACTACTACAACAGTTATAACAACAACCACTGTGCCACAAAAACAATCTTCTACCGGCTTGTTTAGTAAAGTAGGAGAAGTTGTAAACACTTACTGGTATTTTGTGGTTATACCGGTAGGTTTAGTAATAACTTTAGCAGCTTTACCTTTAATAGCAAAACAAAAAAGATCCAAGGGGTCTGCATATGCATTTACAGAGGAAGAACAAGACTATACACAAGATTTTGTGGAAATAAAAATAAGAGAACCGGAGCAAGAAAAAAGTCAACAATTGCAAGCACCAATTGAAAAACCAAAAAGAGATATTGATGACAAAATAAGAAAGAAAGTTATAAAGGAAATAAGAGAGAGAGCAATGAAAGACAAAAGGCGCTAAAAATCTTGGCTAAATTTTTCTATTTTTGGTTTTACAATTTTCAAATAATCTTTTAATTTCATGTGAATTGAAACATCATTTCTTCCCGCATTAAAATTGATTTCTTTTTGCTTAAGCAAGTGTTCATCTACATATGTCTCCAAGCCAAAAATAAAGCCAAAAGGCGGAACTGCACCTTTTTTACATGATGTCAAGTTATAAAGCTCTTCATCCGTAGCGAACCTAAAATTTTTGGAATTGAAAATCTTTTTTATCTTCCTCGAGTCTATCTTTAAATTGGAAGGTAGGACGAACATCATAAAATCTTCTACTTTAGCTATTATCGCTTTAGCTCCGCTCTCTAAAGACGTGCCTCTTGCTAAAGCAGCTTCTTCGGAAGTGATAACTGGTTCATGAGATAAAACTATAAAATCTACCCTTTCTCTTAACAACACATCAATAACTTTGAGAAAAACGTCCATATGTTGTAATAAGGGTAAAGATTTTGATAAGATTTTCCATTATAACAAAAACATATATCGCATAAAAATTGTAGATCGAAAAAATTTTTCTATTGAATAGCATAAACCAAAATTTAAATATTTTAATTTTTTACTATACTTCAGTTGTGAAGAAATATGAGAAAAACAATTATCCTTCTAATGCTATTATTGCTCTTGTCTTCTGCATACGCATTAGAAGTCTACCTAAGACCGCCAAGAATGATTGCAAGAATTAATTTGTCTGAAACAAATGTTTGGCATGGTTTTATAGAAGTGAAAAACAGCAACAATTACACAGTATTTGTAAGCTTTAAGCCTGTAGGAGATATTGTTGACAAGATTTCTATTGCAGAGAAAATCCAATTAAAACCTGGCGAGCTTCGACAAGAAAATTTTACATTAAAAGTTGATAAAGCTGGGAGATATGATGGCGGTGTTATAGTTACTTATGAGAAAGAGGGTGAAGTGCCTGTAGCATTGCAAGCAGAAATAATAGTATTAGCTACAGGTGAAAGAAAAAATCAAACGCCATACCTTTACTTTATCATACCATTATTATTGGTCTTGCTAGTAATAGTATTGAAAAAGTTTGCCAAGATATTTCTTATTGCTTTGTTGATTTTGCCTTTAGCTGAAGGTGCAAACATTGCTTTGGTAGTTAAAAACGCAAGCAATTTAGACTATGTGCATGAATACAGAATTCATAGAATTCTAAAAGACATGGGACATGATGTCATACTAATAGATGCAAATAATTATCAGAGTTATGATTTTAACACTTTTTCTGCAATTGTCATAGCTGGCAGACCATCAAATGTTTATGCTCACCAATATTTAGATGATTTTGTTGCAACACTTCCTGTCAACAGCAAGCCAACAATAGCTATAGATTCTACTTATCCCGATGATTTTGGGTGGATTTACCCTGGTGCTATAGGTTCGGTGTTTTCAAGTAACATAATTTATCTAAATGTCATAGATAATTCAACAATGCTTGCAGGATTTCCAATAGGAAGCAGGATAAGGTCGCATATAATAAATAATTATCCTGTATTGAATCTGGAAATAACTCGCTCGGTGTTAACCCCAGCAGCAACACTAGTAAGCTCAAATCAATATGCTGTAATTGCGTATGCTGAGGCTGGAACTGTTTTGATAAATAACAACATCACCTCGGCAAGAGTAGTGTTTTTCGGCGTAACTCAACCGCTTTACTGGACAGATGAAGTTGAAATTGCTTTTAAAAACTCGGTTAATTGGCTGTTGAATGGAGAATTTGTTGTTCCAACAAGACCTTTTTTAGGCGAATATAGTTTGTTGCAAATAAACGTGTATGGGGATGGCTCAAAACAATTCTTAGTAGACTTGGGTAGGGACGGTGTGTATGAAAAATATTGGGACCCGAGTAGAGGAATAGTGACAAACCTTTTATTGTTGCAGCCAAGTGTTTACGCTATAGATGTAGACTCTGATGGAAAGTATGACTATATATATGAAAACGGTTTTCTCAAAGGCTTGCCTGACTTGTTGGCAGAGTCCATCATATTCTTAAACGAACCAGTAGAAGGTGGAACTTTGAATATAAGGATAACAACAAAAAACATTGGAAACAGTATCGCAAGAAACTTTAAAGTTGTTGTGATGTTTGACTCTACATATCTTGACAGCAGAAATATTCAAACATTGGAAGCAAACCAACAACATTCATTTGACTTGATAATTCAAAATCTACCAAAAGGGCAACATGAGATAAAAGTAATAGTCGACCAGGAAAACAAGGTGTTTGAGAGAGATGAAGGTAACAATTATCTTACAAAATCTTATGTAATCTCTTATCAGCCTGTTTTTGAGAAACCAAGCTCACCGACTTCGCAAACTGGTGACAGCGATGGCACAACTACAACTGTAAAAATAATAGAGCAAGGCAATATCAACATAACAATGCCGAACAAAGTTGAATTGTTGCAAGGTGAAAATGTTTTTATTGAAATAAAGTTTTACAATCCTTTGGATTATCCTATATACAATATATCAGTGCTTGTGGATGTTGATGGTTTCAACTCTAACTGGTATAGTTTTGTACCGAAAGAGATAGATGTATTAAAACCAAAAGAAGAAAAAGTTGTAAAGATGAAAATAAGCTTGCCCTTGGACGCTAAAATTTACACATATAAATTTTTCTTTAGATTTCCTTCAAGATCTGAATATGGGACAAAGACCTATACGAAGAGTATGTATTTACAGATAAAAGAAAGAGAATTGCCCACGACAACACCCGTAGTTACAACAACAACAATTCAAGAAAAACAAAAAACTACGGGTTTAATCGCTGCAACAGTGTTCAAGTGGACTGCAATTGTTTTAGCAATATTATTCTTGTCAATTATCCTTTGGTATTATTATCCAAAGTTGTTTGGAAGAAAAGGTTATTACATAGTTGGTAAGGGATGGAGGCATTAATAGGTTCGTAGAATTTCTGTAAAAATTTCACAACACATGTCTTATTAAATAATTAAAGATTCGCTTGTGAAAAATGTATTAACTCAACCAATAAACTTTATTCCCAAAATTTCTTCAAGTCTATTGGTTTTTTTCAAACTTTGAATCATATTAACTTGTCCGTAAACTTCTTTTTCTTTTACTCCTGTGATTATAACCATAGCTCTTATTTTATCTTTCAAAGAATCATCAAGCTTGGCGCCCCAAATTATTTTTGCTTCTTCGTCTAGTTTCTCTGCAACAAACTTTACTATTTCGTTTGCTTCGCTCAAAGTCATATTAGGACCCCCTATTATGCTTATCAAAGCACCGGTAGCGCCCTCTATGTCTACTGGTAAGAAAGGTGAATTTACTGCTTTACTTATAGCTTCTATAGCTCTTGATTCTGAACTACTCTCGCCTAAACCTATCATAGCTAAACCACCTTCTTTCATTACTGCTTTTACGTCTGCAAAATCTAAATTCACTAAACCTGGAGTTGTAATAAGTTCCACAGAACCTTTGACGGCATTCACCAATATTTCATCTAACGCTTTAAAGGCTTTGCTCAAAGAAACATCAGGCAAAACATCCAAAAGCTTGTCGTTCGGTATAATTACAATAGTGTCTACAGTATTTCTCAACTGTTTCAAGCCATGCAAAGCATTTTTCATTCTTACTTGACCCTCCATACTAAATGGCAAAGTAACAACAGCAACTGTTAAAATGTTCATGGATTTTGCTATATCAGCTACAATAGGTGCAGAACCTGTGCCAGTGCCACCACCCAAACCGCACGTAATAAAAATCATATCACTTCCTTCCAATGCTTTTCTTATATCGTCTTTGCTTTCCTTTGCTGCCTCCATACCAACTTGCGGATCGCCGCCTGCACCTAAACCTCTTGTAAGATTTTTCCCGATGAGTATTTTGGTGTGAGCTTCAGAATAAAGCAAATCCTGTGCGTCTGTGTTTATAGCTATTGTTTCGGCGCCATCTATTCCAGCATCCAAAAGTCTTGTAATTGTGTTGTTGCCAGCGCCACCGCAACCGACTATTTTTATTTTGTTGAATTTTGACTCCAAAAGTTGTTTTAATTCTTCGTCAATTCTTTTTGTTTTGCTTTGTTTTGCATCAAGTTTTATTGCCATAAAATCACTTATTTTGTTGAAAAATATTTAAACATTAATTTTAAATATTTTACTACAATTTGATAAAAAAAACCTTGTGAAAACATTAATAAAGAAGAAAATATAAATTAATTTTAATGAAGGGTATATCTTCTGTTATAGCTACTCTTGCTTGTGATAACTATTGGGCTAGCTGCGACTGCGTACTTTTTTATTAGCAATGTTGCAGAAAGAACAACGTCGAGTAGTTTTCAGATTCTTGAAATTTCTGGGAACAAAATAATTATTTCGAATTATGGCACGCAACCAATTATGCAAAATGATTTAAAAGTGGTTATTGATGGTCAAATGGTGAGTGCGACGATAGAGGGTAGTGATAGAATAGAGCCGAATCAAGTAGGCAGAGTTACGTTTTCTGCTTCTCTTTCTGAAGGTTTTCATAAAATTATTGTGATGAGTAAAGGTAGTTCGTATTCAACTTCGTTTTATTATTCGACTGCAGGTGGTGGTGTGACTACGACGACTGTGGTGACGACTATTGTGACGACGACTACGACGCCTACTACGACGACTGTGGTGACGACTACGACTCTTTGTCTTCGAGATGGTGCTTCTGGTTGTCCTGGAATTCCATGTTGTCCTGGTTTGGTTTGTCAATGGGGTATTTGTAGTAGGCGGTTGATTATTTAGCAGAGGTTGCTCCTGTTGCTTCAACTTCCCTGTTGTCCCAATTTG
>JANXDN010000001.1 GCA_025058005.1 Candidatus Aenigmatarchaeota archaeon | reverse complement strand
AGTAAAACATTTTTCCGAAAAATCAAAAGAAGCAAAGATAAAAGAATTTTTGATTAAAAATATAAATAAAAATAGATTTTTTGAATTGACAGAAAAAATTGTAGAAGGAAAAATAAACACATTTTAAATTAACAATAGTGTTTTTATTTAAGTATAATTTTTCTTACTTAAAATAATGAAATCTTACATACTTAGAACACCTATAGGAGTTTTTGCTCTAAATGAAAAAAAAGAAATAATAGACAAAATTATTTTAGTTAAAGATGTGAAAAAAATTGCACTTTTATTAAACGAAAAAGAAGTTTCAAAAGAAGAAAAGGAATTAATTGAAAAATTGAAAAAGAAAAACTATAGTGATTTTGTTTTGGATAGAAAGATAAAAGATTATCTATATGAAGAGAATAACGAAGCACAGAAGATAATTAGAAAAAAAATTAGAGAAATTGCAAGAGAATTTTTTACGCCAGTGGAATTTAACAAATATCTTGTTGACGTTGGAGTAGAATTGTCAAAGATTAGAATAAAAGAGGTTGTGAAAAAAGATAAAATAGTTATGGAAGTTATAGATGCAATAGATGAAATGGAAAAAACAATAAACATATATGTTGCGAGATTAAGAGAGTGGTATGGCTTACATTTCCCAGAAATGGAGCACGTTGTAGATAAACATGAAAAATTCGTCAAGCTAATATCCTCTTTTGGTTTGAGAAAAAACATCAAAGAATTTGAAGATGTTGCAAAAAATAGTATGGGTATAGAGATGGACAAAAACGACGAAGAAATTCTCAAAGAGTTTGCAACTTTGATAGTTAAAATGTATAAACTTAAAGAAGATATGGAAAAATATTTAGAAAATTTATTGAAACAATTTGCGCCAAATTTTTCTGCAATTGCTACTCCAATACTCGCAGCTAGATTAATAAATTTGGCCGGTGGGTTTGATAAATTAGCAAAAAAACCATCTTCCACAATACAATTGTTAGGTGCTGAAAAAGCTTTGTTTAGATATTTACATGGTCATGGAAAGTCACCAAAACATGGAATCTTGTTCACACATCAATTTATTCAGCAAGCACCTCCAAGAAAGAGAGGAAAAATAGCAAGAGTTTTAGCATCAAAAATCAACATAGCAATAAAAATGGATTATTATGGTGAAGGTGACAAGTCAGAGCAACTTAAAAAAGAGTTGAAAGAAAAAATAGATAAGATTTTGAAGGAGAAAGATTAGGATGCAAGATAAAATAAAAAGTGAAGGAATTTTTTGGATAAATGGAAAGTTGACAACACAAAATCTTACACCTGGTAAACAAGTTTATGGTGAAAAATTGTTAAAAAAGGATGGCAAAGAATATAGGGTATGGGTTCCGGATAGATCAAAACCCGCAGCAGCTATTTACAAAGGATTAAAGAAATTTCCGATAAAAAAAGGATTTAAAATTCTTTATTTAGGTATCGCTTCTGGCACAACTTCAAGCCATTTTAGTGATATAGTAGGAAACGAAGGTATAATATATGGAATAGAAATCTCAGAGAGAGTTTTAAGAGATTTGTTGTTTGTTGCAAAAGAAAGAAAAAACATAATGCCGATATTGGCAGATGCAAGAAAGCCCGAAGAATATGGGTGGATCGAGGAAGTTGATTTAGTCTATGCTGACGTGGCCATACCTGATATGACAGATGTTTTAATAAGAAATTGCGAGTTTTTCCTAAAGGAAGACGGATATGCGATGATAGCTATAAAATCAAGAAGTATAGATGTTGTCAAAAAACCAAATATTGTTTATAAAGAGGAGAGGGAGAAGCTTGAAAAGTTTTTTAGTATAGAGGATTTTGTGACATTAGATCCATTTGAAAAAGATCATGGTTTTTTTGTTTTGAAAAGAAAAAATCAATAGGTTTTATACATCCAAATATCCGATTTTTGCTTGCTAAAATTTTTTTAACTTTTAAAACACCTCTATCTTCAAACAGGCATTTTTCTTCCAATATTAAACTCTTCAAATAAACCACCTCTGTAGTATTCAGCAAATTCAGCAAGCTTTTTTTGGTTGATGAGTGCCTTTTGAATTAGCATAGACTCCTGGCAAGATCTACAAAAAGCCCTCTTGTTTCCAAAAAAGTCTATGAACGTGACAACCCTTAAAGAGCTGCACCTCACACACTTCATCTTTAACACCTTTAATAAAATAACAAAAACATATTTACCTACTTTATCAAACACTTAAATTTGGATGAAAACGTAAAAAAAGAAAAAATTCGCCTATTTAGACTAAACGGAGTTCAATAATTCCTTAAAAAATTTTTCAACATCATCTTTTTTTATATTAACTCCAACAGCAGATTTATGCCCGCCACCTTTCAAACCATTAAACATAACCTTTAATTTTTCTACTATGAAGGCAAGATCAACATCTCTCTTGTTTTGTTCTACTCTTATGCTTATTTTTACACCTTTGTCGTTTTCAGCATTCCCAACCACACAAACTATCCACTCTGGGTATAATGACCTCAACTTGTCAGCTATAAAAGAAGTTAAAGACTCCATTTTACTTGCAGGTAAATTATACACAAGAACCTTTTTTTCCTTGTAAAACTTCGTGTTCTTAGGAATATTCTTAAGAATTTTTTTTACTTCTCTGTCGACATTTTTGTAAAATTTTAGAAGATTATAGGAGTAAGAACCAGAACCTTCTAGTAGATTTGATGGGTTATCCTTACATTCTATGAGAGCTCGAACAGCTATTTTTGCGCCTTCAATTCTTTTTATCATCCTTCCAGCTCTAACCATATCCCACAATTTTCCAAAAACAGAATTTTCTATATTTCTTTGATTAATTTCATTCACATCAAAAAAGTTTGGATACTCCTTCATAACTTGGTAGAAAACCTCTTTACACAATTCAACCCTATGATCTTCTGTTATTCCAATAGCAGCAATCCAGGAAATTTTTTCGAACGGGTAAAACGATTTAAAAAGTTTATAAATGATAAAAGAGGTAGGAGGAACATTTTCATCAACCTTTTCGAAGAACCTAGGATTTAAATATAACATATTCCCTTTGTTTTGATAGTTTTGTATATGATGGTCCAAAATAAAACCGTTGAACAGCCCCATTTTTTTTGGATCAATACTTACATCTAGCGTAAAAATATAATCAGGATTTGTGCTTTTCAATCGGTTAATAAAATTTTTTGAAATACACGTGGGCGATCTAATAGGTAAAATTTCTGGCAATTGTCCAGTATTTTTGAACAAGAGTATACTCATTAATGCGGCAGAAGTGCAACCATCAGCATCATCATGATGAACAACACAAACTCTATCACCGCTTTTTACATTTTCAACTACTTTTTTCAAAAAAGAAACTAGATCTTCTATGTTTTTAATTTCATTCATTTATCTTTCTCCTTTTTTGACATTTCCATCATTTTTTCTTTCAATTTAGAGTAAACCAAAGCATAATATTCTATTACAGATGCAAGAGAGTCTAACTGATGAAATATTACTGCTTCGAATGATTTTGGTTGTGTCGTTCCAGCTTCACCAGGATGAGAAGCAACAATGTGAATAACCTCTTCTGGAAACTCTCTAGCATACAGCTCAGCCACACCAAGGATGGTATGATCTAAGCTTATACCGGTCGGCTCCAATTCGTTATTTTCATCTCTATTAAACTCAGCAGACTTCATTATATCATGACATATGGAAGCAGCGATTAAAGCGTCTATGTCGAGGCTTATTCCATATCCAGACTCTACTATTTTTGCAACTTGAACAACCATATGAGTTAACACAGCGGTATGATGGACGACATCTCTTTCTACTGGGCCAAAACTTGAGCCGCCAACAGAAAAATAACTACCAGCCTTTTCCAAATCTTCCCTCTTGTATTTTGAAAATTTGGGATTTTTCAACTTTTTATCGTTTATATAGTCTATTACTTTTTTTCTCAATTCTTTATCTTCGATTTTTTCAGCTAACTTGAGTAAAATTTCCATAATAATCTAAAGTTAATAGAGATTTAATAGTTTTAAAGCTTTAGTAAAGACAAATATTTTTGAGCAACTGTTAAGAAACATACATTTAATATTAAGAGACAGGATAATGGGTTAAAGTTTTAGAAATCTTACAAAATTTTGATTATAATAAACCAATATCGTTTTTAAAAACCAAAAATTTAAATACTTTCTATAAAAAATAGAGTTAGTAATGTTCATCACTCACGATCACGAAAAGTTAATATCACGCCTGCAACATTATCTCATAATTGTCGAAGGCAAGAACGACAAAAAAGCGTTGGAAGCATTTAATCTTAATAACATAATCACTATCTCCGGAAAATCAATAGAAAAATTCATTTTAGAGCTACCGAAAACATCAGAATATGTGGTATTAACTGATTTTGATCGTGAGGGTGAACTGAAAAAGAAGAGGATATATAGGTTTTTTGAAATGGAAAAAATAAAATACAACCCGGAGTTAAGGAAAGAATTTAAGAGCACTTTTCGGGTAGCAAAAATAGAAGAGTTGAATAAATGGGGTGATATTTATGGGGAAAATAGCTCAATCTACAACAAAATACTTAATAGAAGCAAATTTCATCGCAGAAGGTGTCGTGGAAAAACCTGATGTTATTGGTGCTGTTTTTGGTCAAACAGAAGGTTTGTTGGGGGCAGATTTAGATTTGAGGGAGTTACAAAAAACAGGAAGAATAGGCAGAATAGATGTAGAGTTAAAAGAAAGAGATGGTAAAACCGAAGGCACCATCTATATACCTTCTAGCCTTGACAGCACCGAAACAGCGTTAATAGCAGCTGCAATAGAAACTATAGAAAGAATAGGACCATGCGAAGCCAAAGTGACACTCAAAGACGTGAAAGATATAAGAGAAGTTAAAAGGGAGTATGTTGTCGATAGAGCTAAAGAAATCCTTCAAAAATTAATGAAAGAACAGCCAGATGCAGAAGCTTTAGCAGAGGCGATAAGAGGTTCAGTGAGATCATCAGAAATAATAGATTACAACGGCATAGAGTGCGGTCCAGAAGCAGTAAACGCTGAAGAAGTAATTTTGGTTGAAGGTAGAGCAGACGTAGCAAACTTGTTAAAAGTGGGGATAAAAAACGTTGCTGCTATAGGCGGCACTTCGCTTTCGAAAAATTTAGTAGAATTTTTAAAAGGTAAAAAAGTTATTGCTTTCGTCGATGGAGATCGTGGCGGCGATCTCGTCTTAAAAAAACTTTCAAGGTTTGTTAAAATAGATTATGTTGCAAGAGCACCTGACGGAAAAGAAGTGGAAGAACTTGCTGACAAGGAAATATTTATTTCATTAAAACAAAAGCTGCCTTTCGTCGAGGCAATAAAATCAAGAAGACAAAAAAAACCGATTATAGAAAGCAAGAAAGAAGAGTTTAGCGAGGATAAAAAAAGAAAAATCTTAGACATCTTAGACAAAATGGTTGGAACAAGAGCTGCATATGTTTTCAATGATAAAATGAAAATGTTGGCGAAACTTCCTCTCACACAATTTACAGAGGACAACGAAAATTTAAGGGATGCTAAAATTGTTTTAATAGATGGTCCAATAACGAAAGAAATAGCCGAAGCAGCAGATAAAGCTGGAGTAGAATATTTAGTAGCTTCTTCGACCGAGAAAAAATACACCACACATAGAACAAAAATAATAACCATGGAAGAATTATCTCAAAATATTTGAAGGCAGCACCTCCATTTTTCCTTTATATTTTTCTGGTTTTCCTATAATTGTGACATTCATCCCAACAGTTATAAAGCTTGTGTTTATAGTGTTACCAAAAACAACCACATCTATAACCCCAGTTTCATCCTTTGCTTTAATAAATGTGGATGTTTCAGCTCTTTTTATGCTGATTATCGTGGCATTAAAGATGATATAATTTTCATTTTCGCTTATTTGATTTATTTTAACCCATTTTGGTTGAACCATCTTGTCAGCTATATACATTACAAAAATCCCAATTGTAGAAATAAAAAAACAAAATATTACAAACAGTTTTTCTTTCAACATCATAAATATACTTCAAACAAACTTGAATATAAAGGACCTTTCGGAGTTAACTTGCTTTCCACAAGATCTACTTTTTTTACATCTATTTTACCGAAACTCACATCTTTGTTTTCTTCGAGAAATTTAACTACTTTTTGTTTATCCTTTATCGATTTTACTCTGCATAGAGTCATCTTAGAACTTTCGTAATATTCTCCACCTACCAATTTAACAGTGTTTTTTATTAATTTGGTAAAAGTGCCATCGTCTTTTACATTTACTCCTATAACCCTTATATACTCGAGGGACGGAATTATTTTCAAACCAGATAAAAAAATAGGAAATTCTCCAAAACCCTTCAATTTTTCTAAAGATTTTTTTATATCTTCGATACCCGTTCTTTCACCTAAGAAAGTTAGTGTTAAATGAAGATTTTCCCTTTCGACAAATTTAGCTTCTATCGGCAATTTCGATAATTTTTTCTGAAAATCTAGTATAGCTTGTTTCATTTCTTCTGGTATCCACACACAAACAAACAACCTTGGCATAAAACACATTACTTTTATAAATTTATTAAACTTCACGTTGAATTTCACGAAAACTTCACGCAACATTTAAATTACTGAAATCACTTAAATTAACTATTTGTGAAGTTGGTGTGAAATAATATGGAAGGTAAATACGAATATTTTAAGTTGTTTGGTTGGTCAAAAAACCCCTTTACTCTAACAGTTTCTCCAGACCTTATGGTCGGTTATTCCCAGCAAACTGAGCAATTGTTATCACACGTTTTTAACCAACATAAAGCAGCTATGATTATAGGTCCGACAGGTGCAGGCAAAACTACGATATTATTGTGGCTCAAAGCACAATTAAAGGCTTATAACAATTTTAAATGCTATTATGTACCAAAACCTCCAGCATCAAAAGAAGACCTAATAAAATTATTCAAACATACCCTAGGCTATACTTTGCTTGACAAGATATTATATAAAGAAATAAATGTTAACAATCTACCAAAATACATTAACAAAAAAACAAACAAAAAAACCGTTTTTTTGGTTGATGAAGCGCATGAATGCTCTCAAGAAGTTTTAGAATGGTTGAGAACTATAAATGATCTATCACCCAATCTTATTATGATTTTTGCTGGCCTAAATACATTTGAAAAAAAACTCGAGGTCGATTTGCCCACACTTTTAATGAGAATAAACACGAGAGTTTACTTAGAATCCCTTTCTGAGATGGAAACAGAATCTTTGATTCAAAAAAGAATAGACAGAGCTGGAGGGCAGGGGATAAAGCCGTTCACACAAGATGCGGTTAAAAAGATTTATCAGATTACTGGCGGGTTTCCAAGAGAGATTATCAAGGTGTGTGATCAGCTTGTAAAGGAGGCAGCTTCAAGAAATTTAACAACTATAAATAGCTCTTTGGTTGAAGAAATTTTTAGCCGAAAAGTATTACCAAAAAGCGTTCAAATAAAGTTTACTTTGACACCTAAACAAAAAGAAATACTGGAGCTATTAAACAAAAAACCAGATTTATCTCCTACGGAAATAGTTGAAAGCATAGATACAAAAGATTATAAAACAAAAGAGCATGCTATCAGGTCTGTAAACAACATTTTGAAAAGGTTGATGGACGAAGATTTGATAAAAAGAGTTAAAGTAGCAAATAAATATGTTTATTCTTTGTCTGGCAAGGCGAAGACTTTGCTTGCAGAAGCTTAGGTTTTACTAATTTGACTCGATCACCGACATTTTCAGATGAAGTTGTTTAGAGTTCGCGTCTCAAACCTTTTAAATAGTAAAAAATATATTATTAACAACCAAAATAATGTAAAGGTGAGAAATAGAATGCCAGAAACAAGAATTAAGGCAAAGTCTGTTATTGGTAAAACAATAATTAGTGAGGAGACAGGGAGAAGATTTGGCGTGGTAAGTAACATAGATTTTGTAACAGAAAGCGGCGAGTTGCTTAATATAGTTGTCGCAGGTGCTACTAAAGCTTTGAAAGATTTGAATTTAAAAGAGGACGAAAAAGGAAGGCTACTCATACCATTTAGCGCAGTGAAATCCATAGGAGATTTTGTGGTCGTTAGCGAGAATGAGTTGTTTTAATTTTACCCCACAATATTTTCTTTCCATATTTTATTCTGTATACAAGACCTTTTTTTTCCAAATCTAATAAAATTTGGTTTGCTCTACTCCTTGAAATATTTAACAAACCACCTAATTCTTCACTGCTCAAGTTCTGATTTTCTAACTGCTTCAAGACTTCCTTCTCTCTCATGTTTTGCTCCAAACTATCTGCAGATTTTCTAATATTTTCTAGAATTCTCAACTGTTGATTTCTGTTAATTGCTGTTAATTGCTGTTGATTTCTGTTAATTGCTGTTAATTTTCTTATACCAAAAATATGTTTTAGCGTTTCTTTTAAACCCATAAATTAATTAATGAAATTATTTATTAATTAACTTTTTGGAAAACAACTTCACGTCCATTTCACGTCAACTTCATCTACTCTCCAATCCTTCTTTATTTGAGACTCACTTAATCTAGTTGTTATACCAGTCTTAAACATTTTCATACCAGTCCAGGCTATCATAACACCATTATCACCAGCATATTTAATAGGGACCGAATAAAGCTTTGCACCTCTATCTTTGCACATAATCTCGAGCATTTCATTAAATCTCCTATTGGCTGCCACACCTCCAGTCACCAATACTTCATTCTTTTCTGTGTGAGCTAAAGCCCTTTCAGTAGCTTCTGTTATCATAGAGAAACACGTTTCTTGGAAAGAGTAAGCTATATCTTCCTTTCTCACAGATTTTTTACAAAGTTTCTCACATTCTGTTACTATGCCAGAAAAAGAAAAATCCATACCTTTTACAACATAAGGTAATTCCACCCATTTGCCGCTTTTTGCCAACTCCTCTATTTTTGGACCACCAGGCATGCTTAAGCCTAAAATTCTTGCAAGCATATCGAAAGCATTCCCTATGGGAATATCAAGCGTTTCGCCAAATATTCTATATCTCCCGTCTACTAATGCTAAGATTTGGGTATTACCACCTGAGCAATAAACTACAACAGGATCTTTACATTTTGTTAGCATTTTGGCAATCTCTATATGAGCCAAGCAATGGTTTACGCCAACAAGAGGTAAATTTAATTTTAAAGAAAGATATCTTGCTATGGTTGCACCGAGAGACAAACAATTTGGTAAACCAGGTCCTTGCGAGAATGCAACGACAGATATTTCTCTGGAGATTGCACCTTTGACTATTTTTCCAACATTTCCAGCATGATATTCAAAGACTTTGCGAGGTGTCAACCCCTCACCCACAGGAGGTTCGTAAAAAGACTTTTCGTCATATAGTATATTTCCCTCTTCATCAACTATTCCTATCCCAAAAGTATGTGCTGTAGACTCAATACCGAGACATATCTCACTCAATAAAGACCACCTTCATTATTTTCGCTTCCCCACCAGCTTTATTTATCGCTTCTTTAATCTCATGAAAAGCAGTAATTTTTTCATCGTCTTCTACCGACCATACAGAATTCGTTATTTTTTTAGCATCCATCTTCTTAAGCTTTCTCCATACTCTAACGAGCAAAGCATTCTTATTTCTTGGGATATCATAGATTAATAAAAACGTCATGTAATACATATTGCAAAAAAGAAAATTTTAACCTTTCCCACAAAATAATGAAAAATTAAACCCCATTTGTAATATGTATTATTCTTCAATTTTCTTCATATACTTCAAATAAGTTAATACACTTTTTAAATCGACTTTTTTGTCCTTTAATTTAACTAATTTGAGCTTTAAACCGTATTCTTCAAAATTTTGAATTAAAACAAACTGATTTAAGTATTTATCTAAAATTTCTGATATTGTTTGGTGATGTATCCCAGTTCTTCTGCTTATTTCCCTTAAATGGAGCCAATCTTGGGTTTCTTTAAGCACAAAAAGAATTTTATTGATTTTTTTAATAGTCTCTTGCTTCATGTTATAATCTACCACGAACTCTCACTTGCCAGCTGGCGCCTTTACCAAACACCTATCACATACCTCTCTAAACCTACATCTACCGCATTTATTCAGATTAAGAGTAGATTTTGGCACTCTAACTTCCTTAATTAAATCATGAATTTCCAATATATCGTTTAAAACCAAATCGGCAGAATTTTCATCAAATTTTTCCTTCCAAGAAAACTCTCCATCATCAGTACTTCTAACAGCAGTAAACACATCTCTATCTGGGTTAAACTGGTCAATAAAGCATAATGCGTATCCCCAAACTTGTTTTTTCACCCCATTATACACCTTCTTCCCAGGTTTATCGTCTATTATGAGTATTTTATCAGGGAAGATTTGCACTTCGTCAATTTTTCCATAAATACCATACCTCTTTGACACAACTTCAAGCTCTCTCACGAGAAAGCTTCGATATTCTTTTTTAGATATTTCCAGCGAGTCCCAAATACTCATTTTTTCAGTAACTTTCAACAAAAATTCCTCTTCAAGTTTTTTGTGTATTTCACTTCCCATTACCATTTCTATAGTTTTTTCTACTCTCACATTTTTTATTTTCTCCAAATACAGCTGATACTCGCAAAAATCTCTACTAGACAGCCAAGAAACAGGAAAGCAAGAAATACCATCTACTATTAAAATACCGTTTATTTTTTTCATAATCAAAATATTAGTCAACAATTTTTATAAATAACATAAAAGCAGCTAAATAACACCAACAATATTTTTGTTATGAAAACTAAACTTTATTAGGCTCGTAATGTTTCAAATGAATGAAGAGTAAACATTAAAAATATTAAATTGATTTATATTAAAGTGTCTTAATCTTTGGTGGTTTTTTGAAGGTAAAGATAGTCGAAAAAAATGATTACAAAATGAAAGTTCAAATAGAAGGGATAAATTCAGCCCTTGCAGGAGAATTGAGAAGAATAATGATTTCAGAAATTCCTACAATGGCAATAGAATGGGTAGATTTTCATGCAAACGACTCTATTTTGTGGGACGAAATAATAGCACATCGTCTCGGTCTAATTCCATTAACTTTTAATCCAGACTACTTCAATTTTAGAGATGAGTGCGTGTGCGAAGGCAAAGGATGCACGAGATGTCAAGTAGCTTTTGCATTAAAGAAAACAGGACCGGTTATGGTTTATTCTGGCGATTTGAAAACAACAGACGATAGAGTAAAACCGGTTTTTGACAAAATACCAATTGTAGAATTAATGGAAGGTCAAGTGCTTGAGTTGGAAGCATATGCAGAATTAGGCACCGGCAGAAAACACGCAAAATGGCAAGGGGCTGTAGTTGGGTATAAAGCAGAAGACAACAAGTATATTTTCACCATAGAAAGTGTTTGTGGGTTAAAAGTTGACGAGGTCTTTCTCCAAGCTTTAAAGGTATTAAAAAGAAAGTTAGAGGATTTTTCTAAGGATTTAGAGAGAATAAAAATTTAATTATTTTACCGAATTTTTAATATAAATTAATAATACAAAACTGTGCAGGGGTAGCCAAGCGGCCAACGGCGCAGGACTTAAGATGTTTAAAGAAATCCTGTCTCTTAGTGAGTTCGAGAGTTCGAATCTCTCCCCCTGCAATCTAAATATTAGAAAACAAACACGAGTTTCACTAGTGGAAAAGATTTAAAAGCCATCACATAATAGCCCGTCTATATTTTTACTGCACAGTTCTTTTTGAACCTCATCCTTACTTACAAAGCGATTATATACTTTTTCCTCAAAAACAACGGAAGGCACGCGAGTAATATTGTACAGGTTCATCATATACAGAACCGATGGACTATCTATCCCTGTATCAAAAGAGAAAATAAATAATTTTTCTCCAAGCTCTTTTTTGAAATAATCTAACACTATACCTTGATCAATGCACTCTTGACAAGGAGGAACATTCCTATAAAAGAAAATGATAATCGAAAAATTACCACCACACGAGTCTTTTATCTTTTTCGAAAACAACCATTGTCTTAAAAGAAAATCCATATACTTTGATTTTAACTTTTTGTACTCTTTATCCTCAAAACCATTATTTTTCTCAAATGTTTCAATATTTTTTGCCAGCTCTCCAACTCTATCACTAATCTTATAGATCCTTTGGTTGAAAAAATCACACGCAACTCTTTTTTCCTCATCGGTTTTTCCAGAGATTTCTAAAATAAAAAAATCTATAATATTTTCCTGCACATCAGAATAAACAGATTCTATTTCGGAGTTCAAATAGCTTGTCTGAAGATGGGTTATTTTTCTCCCTAATATAAATCCTGAGATAAATATCAAAATCGATATCAAAGCGACAGCAACATATTGCCAAGTGTCAAATTTTTTCTTTACCATTTCCCTCTCGTCACTGCTTTAATTCTCATTAACTCATAAATTATAGCCGATCCCCAAAAAACAATATATAGTAGTTGGAAAAAGAATATAAAAATTAATAAATCCAACACACTTCGACTTCCAATATACTCTTTTGAAAACTTGTAGCTCAAGTAAAGCATAAAAGCAGCACCGACAAACATAAAAGACAAGAGAAAGGAGTGCACATTAATAGAAAGGAAAAAGTTGGTTAATATCGGAGATATAGAAAATTCAGGCATATAAAAGTTTATTCCAACTAGAAACACACTTTTAACAGATAGGTATATAGAATCATAAAAATCAAAAATCATTTTTGCTAATGAAATGAAAAGAGAAAAAATCAGCATAACAATTGACGGCAAAACAAACACACCCAAATTTCCAAACTTTCTGTTCAAGAACATATGTCTATATCTTATAAAATTTCTCAAAGTTCCTCTATACCATCTCAACCTCTGTTTCCATAACGATTTAAAGTTTGACGGAGCAAAGGTATAAGTTTCAGATAATATACAATTTTCTATTTTGTAACCTGCACAATGTATTCTCAGGGCTATTTCTTGATCTTCAGTTAGGTTATTTTCATCAAATCCACCTAATTTTTTTATCACATCCGCGCGAAAAACAGAAAGAGGCCCAGGTGTTACAGACTGTGAGTTTAAAAAACCCCAAATTTTTCTCAAAAAAATGGAATAGGTGTATTCAATAAATTGCATTCTTTGTAAAAAATTTTTAGGTTCAAAAACTTTAATAGCAGAAGTTACAGCTCCAACATCTTTATCTTTGAAATAACCAATCAAATATTTAAGTGAATTTGGTGCAACCATAGAATCTGCATCTAATGTGGCAATAAATTCTCCGGTACTCACGCTTATTCCGACATTAAGAGCATTTCCCTTGCCACCATTCGGTTTGTTTATAAGTATAACACCATTATTCTTCACATACTTTTCAACAATTTTTGCAGTATTATCAGTAGAACCATCGTTAACAACTATGATTTCTAGTTTATCTTTCGGATAGTCTAAAGCAAGAACAGAATCAAGCGTTCTTGCTATACTATCTTCTTCATTATAGGCAGGTATTATCAAGGAAACTTTGGGATAATGAGAGACTTTAGGAATAAAATGAAATTTTTTCCTATATTTTAGAAAAGTTATCAAGTAGAATGTGAGGATATATATGACTATAAAATAAAGTATAAAAAATATCGTGTTTGTCACCATAATTAATCACTTTAATAATTATTTTTTATCACTTCATATTTTTGTTTTTTACATCCCACCATTTTTTACTTTCTCTAGCGCCAATGTATATCTAATAAAAAATAATTCTGAAGAAACAATTTAGAGATTTTGTTTTTTAATAGTTATCATAGGTTCTGTATAAACCTAATGGTATTCCTTATTAGAAAATATCGTCGAAGTAAACTTGAAAAACAACTTCTGTTAGCAAGAAAGAGCATATGAGAGTCTCTACAAAGTCTAAAATTATGTGTAGCAGGAAATATCTGAACAACTTTAATAGAAATAAAACCCCCTTTTAGAATTTTGTTTAAAATTTTTCATTAACTTCTTATTATATTTAATAGGGCAGGAGTCGCCTAGTCTGGTCAATGGCGCTAGGTTCAGGACCTAGTCCGTGAGTCGGTGCCTGGGTTCAAATCCCAGCTCCTGCAATATACATTTTTTATTACAAAAACAAGTGTCAATTCAAAAAAACACAAAAACATAAAATGTAAAAACACATTAAACCAAAAACTTTTCGGAAACAACTTTATTAACTCGCTGCTAGGCGGAAACATCCAATTTCCTTGTGGAAACAATATTTCATGAAATATTATAAAAAAATCATCAAACCATATTACACAAACACCACAAAACACCATCACCACAATCAAAATAATGAATGTGTAATCTAAGGCATTTTTTTGTCTGTTTTTTATGCGCAAAAAGGAAAAACCAAAAACAAACAAAACAAGAGAAAAATCTTTCACAATCATAACGACATTCAAAATATTTTTAACATCTTTTAAGTGAGATATTTCATCATTATTCAAGAAATTCAACTGTAGATCTTCTCTAAAAAAAATCCAAAATTTTGTTTATTTTTTCTAAATCCTTTTGCTTCCAGAAAACGAGAAAATAATTTTCGGTTAAAAACAAGCTTATGTTGAAGCAAATGAAAAACGCAACTAAACATAAAGCAGTAAAAATTTCTAAAAGTCTCAAAATTTTAATCTACCTCTTTGCCAGTCATCTACTACCCTTACGCAAACCCTATTTATATCCACCAAACCCCCCTTACTCAGATAGTTAATTTTCCTACCAATCATTTCCAATATTTCTTGAGGCGTTTCTTGATTTATTGAAATTTTATAAAAATTTTCAAGTTTACACTTTCTTCTTTTGAGAAACATTTCCACAATTTTTTCTGCAACCTTCTCAATATCTTTAATATCTTGAGGGGAAACAGCTCCTATTAAAGCTTTTTTCACCTCATCTTTCTCATCAAACGGAATAACACCAGGTGTGTCATAAAAAAATAAACCTCTTCCGTCAGAAACCCATTGCACACCTTTGGTAAATCCTGCCACGGGCGAGGTTAAAGCCTTTTTTCTACCGACAAGCGAGTTTATTAATGAAGATTTTCCGGTGTTAGGATAACCTAAAACACCAATTTTTATTTGACTTTTATCGCCTTTGATTTCATTTAAAATTTTTCTTAACCTACCTAAACCCATTCTATTTTTACAAGAAACCCAAACAGAATTTTTTTCACCATTTTTACGACTCTTGTAATCACATAAATCGGTTTTGTTGAATACTAAAACAAGTTTTTTCCCACTTTTCCACACCATTTCTTCCACTTTTCTGTTTCTGCTTATTTTCGGCATTCTTGCGTCGCAAACCTCTAAAACCACATCAACTTCATCTATTACCCTTTTAATTATCCCCCAATAATGTTTTATTACCCTCGAAAACTTGCTCATAAATTTAAAATAATTTCTTAAACTTATTAATTCATAAAACATAGAAAGGTGAAAAAATTGAATTTTGAATTAATTTCCGTCATAGTTTTTCTTTTGGTTTTAGCCATACTCATATACAAAGATAGAAAAAACATAGAATTCAAGTCAGGTTTAATAATAAAAAAAAGCACCAAAGGTAAAAAATTCATCTATGATTTTGCTGCAAAACATGAAAAAACACTAAAAACAATTGGCATAATAGGCATAGCGATTTCTGTATTCGCCTCTATGTACGGGGTTTACCTTCTGTTGAATTCGACTTATAACATTTTTACTAAAAAAGCAAGCGATTCGGCATTAAAAGTTGTTCTACCTTCTGTAGAAGGCGTTAAAATGCCAGGTTTTATTCTAGGAGTGCCGTTCTGGTATTGGATTATTTCTGTGTTTGTGGTTATGTTGGCGCATGAACCAATGCATGCTTTAATGGCGAGAGCAGAAAAAGTTCAAATAAAATCTTTCGGTTTATTGCTATTTATTATTTTACCAGGAGCTTTTGTTGAGCCTAACGAAAAACAGTTAAAAAGAAAAAACACAATAAGCAAGCTCAGAATATTTGCAGGCGGAAGCTTTGCTAATTTAATAGTCGCAGGCATCTTGTTTTTACTAATTTTAGGATTAAGCAAGCTATTATCTATATTTCTAGTACCTTCCGGTGTGAATTACGAGTCGCTGATAGAGGGTTCTTATGCCGAAAAGGTTGGATTAACTGGCGTAATAATTAGAATAAACGAGCAAGAAATAAAGACAATAGAAGATTTGTCCAAGGTTATGCAAAATATAAAACCCGGCGAAAAAATTATAGTAGAAACAACAACTTCGGTTTACGAGATACAAACCATAGAAGATCACGAAACAGGAAGAGCTTTAATAGGCATAAAAAATCCTTACATTGAATACACCTATGCTAGCTTTTTAGCAAAGTATGGTAGCGTCTCCAAAACCACTTTAATAACGCTGCAATGGATAGAAGGTTTAATATATTGGGTGTTTGTTTTGAATTTGGGTGTAGGCATATTTAATCTATTTCCACTTAAACCATTAGATGGGGGATTAATGTTGGAAGCTGTGTGTGAACATTTCTTCAAAGAAAAAGGTAAAAAAATTAGCAACTTGATTTCTGTTTTAGTTTTAGTTTTAGTTTTGTTCAATATTTTTGGCCCACAAATAATAAAAACAATTTATAGTATAATTTAGATTTTTACACAACCGGCGAGACACTTATAGATGAAGTAGCACTAACCTTATATCTGTAATTTTCTACATGCACTTCTACCGGTATGTTATCCCAACCTTCACCTAAACTTACATCGACGAGACATGTAATTTGTTTACTTTTACCTTGTATTAATTTAGCTCTCATTTGGTTGCAGTTATTTGATCTACCAGGTGTAACTATATTAATGTCTAATTCATTATTCACTAAACTACCTCCACCTACATTCTGAATATTTATCGTCACTCTTAACTGTCTTGAATCAGCTTTTACTATTTTTGAAGGGGCAGAAAACGTTACACTTATAGGACCATCAGTATACTTTTCCATTTTTACACCCAATTCATTTATTTTATTTTGTTGTTCAGCATGTGGAAAACTCTTGATATAGCTTTCTGTAGCCACTTTGATATATGCTATAGCGGATGTTGAATAAGTATAATAAGCTACCATTTCAAATTCCTGATTTTCTATACCGGTTCTATAAGAAGGTGCAGTAGCAGTCCAAACAACTTCCGCCGTTTCTACCTCCCCCCTTCCGGTAGGATCAGCAGGTGCAAGGCTTGATGGCGGAGGACTAGTTAAAACATAATTCCAGTCACCTAAGCCATACAAACTTACTTGTATATCTCTTACTTCGTGACCTCCCACATTTTTTAGTACAGCTAC
The DNA here is from genome assembly GCA_025058005.1 of Candidatus Aenigmatarchaeota archaeon. Classification (GTDB taxonomy): domain Archaea; phylum Aenigmatarchaeota; class Aenigmatarchaeia; order CG10238-14; family CG10238-14; genus JAHLMN01. The sequence goes on along the minus strand of JANXDN010000001.1, from coordinate 2,926 downwards.
TATATCAACACTATCACCAGGTTGAACCTCACTAATAACAGGTCCAAAGGATTCTATTATTAAACCGTTTGTTCCCCCACCACTTCTTCCTCCTTGTTGGGTGCAGCCCGATAAGAAAAATAAGACAGTAAGAAATATTATCGGAAATAAATTTTTTGGCATAATATTTTTATGTAAAATCTTTTATTAATATTTCTCTCAACAAATTATTCTTATGGATTTTTTTGAGGTTGTCGAAAAGCGCCGTTCAATAAGAAAATTTTTGAGCAAAAAAATTGAAGAAGAAAAACTCCTAAAACTCCTAAATACAGCTAACCTAGCACCTTCTGCTGGCAATCTACAGGCTTTCGAAATATTTTTAGTAAGAGACGAAAAAAAGAAACAAATGATTTGCAAAGCATCCTATAACCAAGATTTTATTAAGGAGGCAGATGTGGTTTTGATTTTTTGTGCAAATCCTTCACGCTCGATGAAATGGTATGGCGAAAGAGGAGAATTTTATGCTTTACAAGACGCAACAATTTCAGCAGCATATGTTCAACTAGCAGCCGCAGCTTTGGGTTTAGGAAGTGTATGGATAGGGGCTTTTGATGAGAAGAAGATCTCAGAAATAATAGAACTATCTGACAATTTACGACCAGTAGCTATTATACCCATAGGCTATCCTGCTGAAGCACCAACTAAAAAACCAAGAAGAAAGCTTAATGATTTAGTAAAACAAGTTTAGCATCTCATTCAAACAAAGGTATTTTGAACTTCTTCTTCTTAGCCTTTTCTTCTAACTCCAACTTTTTAGCATTAGATTTTATCAATTCTTCTACTTTATCCAAATTTTTTGAATTATTTCCAATGCCGCAAGTATTACCAACACCAATTATAACAATTTTCCCTTTTTCTTCAGTTCTATCTATAGCTTCGTAAACCAACTCTATAGCCTCATTAGAAGCGTCAAGTATAGATTTCGCCATAGGCATTATGGCCTCTTCTTGCCCCATCTTTATTATTATTGAATCAAGAGGTATGTTATTGTTAACAGCAATTTCTTCTATTTCATATCTTTCAACTCCAATACCCCCCATAGCAACGCCAACACCTTCAGCCACTTCACCAGTCCTTTCGCCTTCTAATTTTGCCGCAGCATCTATCGTGATTATCTTTGCTATTTTTTCTTTCTCTATTATTTTCTTTAAAGCTTTGCCAGGATTGCCCGTTCTACCACCAGGACCTTTGGCTTTGATTATTATTAATTCCCTACTCTTGTATTTTTTTCTCACAGACACAGTTTCTTCATCAATTTCATAGACTTTTTCATTTTCAGCAAGTTTCGCCGCCACATAAGGACCAATACCATCACCAATAGGCCAACCGTTTGTCAAAGCCTCAGTCCCTTTTAACAAAGATTTGGCAATCCTTTCAATAAAGGGAAGTTGGAGTTGAACAATAAATATCAAACTAAAATTCTTCGTTTTTTTAATAGTTTCAACATAATGACGAACAACCTTTCTCAACATGTTTAACTCTATAGCTCCGGATAAACCCATAACAATGTTTGCCCTTTCTTCCTCGCTTGCATGAGGTGCTATTTGAGAAACAAAATACTTGAACCTTTTTTTTTCAAGAGTTATAATATGGTCATATTTTTTCACTAGTCCAAATGGATCTAGGCTTACAGGAGGTATAGCATAAAATTCCAAGAACCTTTTTATACTCTTTCTGGTTTTTTTATCCACATTTTTTAATTTCTTTAAAACTTCATTCTCTGCCTTTAAGGCTATTTTGTCAAGTTGTATTACGCTTTGCTCTAATTTCATGAGAGTTTGTTGAAGTATTATTTTTGAGTATAGAGAGAAAAACAGTAAAAGAATTATGATATTTATTATTTGCCCAAATATTCCTCCATCAGTTTGACCAATTAATAATTGCAAGATGTCAGACAATACAAACACCACTTCAATTAAGGTAAATAACTTATATAAATATATTGTTATTTTACCAATAAAATTAATGAGAGAGGATGGAGAGAGGTAAAGTAATAGCAACTTTGTTGGCAGTATTTGTGCTTGTCGCTTTGTTTCTAGCTTCCCCCCGAGGAAAAAAATTCTTGGAAGAGTCAAAACTGAAAGACAAGCTAAGTTTCATAGGAAACTTTTTCAAAAACCTCACAGGAAAAATGAGTTCTGTAAAAAACAACAAAGCAAGTAAAATAGAAATGAAACTCAATGCTGTTAACCCAGCTGCTATGAATGGCAAACAATTGAATTTGGAAGATTCCCAATTTTCTATTACTTTGAAACCAGAAGAAGCAACTTTGAGTGAAATGAGTTTGACATTCAAAAGCGATGTCACTATAACAAGCTCGAATTTCAAAGGCAAGGTTTTTTACTCCCAAGATAGTTTGATGTTAGAAGGCAAAACTAATGATATATGCATAGATAATATTTGCATGAACAAAACAGAGATTTCTTTTAAGATGGTCGGTAGGCCAACAAAATACAAAATAACTAATGTTAAAAAGGATGTGATATCTTTCAATGAAGTTGGGGGTAGTCTGAGCTGGGCAGGTTTGAAAACACCAGCCACACTAGAAAAAGATAAGCTGGAACTCTTCGATTTCGAGGGTATAATAGAAGGAAGAAACAACTTGGTTTATATTGAAGGCAAAGTTACTTATATGAAACTAAATAATGTGCCGATAGGCGTCTTTAGTTAAAAAGGTCTACTTTCTCTTCTTAACTTGAGTGTAATCGAAAGATTACCAGATTTGTTTATTAAATCATAATAAAAAATTTCCAAATCTTCTTGCCTAAGTTTTGCTCTTTGATCTGCTTCTATCAATATCGCAGGCAAACCATAATTTGCATTACCACTCGTGGCGATTAAAAAGTCGGATATTTTGTTTGCTGTTTCAGACGGGTTATCATTAGCT
>JANXDN010000019.1 GCA_025058005.1 Candidatus Aenigmatarchaeota archaeon | reverse complement strand
TAGTATAAACCTTTATACCATATCTAGCAGCTCTGCAACCTTCATTTATGCTGTCATTAACTGCTTTATCAGATGCCCAATCACCACATGCCGAATACAAGCAACCTCCGCCAGAACAATAACCTGTATTGGGGCAAATTCTTGGTATACAACCAACAGTGGAATTTTCATTTGAAGGGTCGCACTGAACATTGGCTATACCGTCAGTCATCAAAACTATAAATCTTGCTCTTGAAGTGTTACTTTGATCCAATAGCATTTTTATCGCACTTCTTAAAGCACCGCATATACCAGTAGCGCCAGAAGCTGTATAACTTTCTATTTGTTGTGTTAATGAAGTTGAGTTATTGCTTAAATTATGAGTGGAGACTATCATTTGGCTGTTTGCTGTCGGGATATAATTTGGTACACCGCTATAAGCAACCAACCCAACCCTATTACCAGAAACATTCAAAACTATTCTGACGAACTCTTTGTCAAGACACTTTGCTAGGCTTATTCTATTTGTGTCACTTTCATTTACTCGGCTACAATCTTTATTTACACCATTTACATTGCTATCTAATCTCCAGTTCATAGTACCTGAAACATCTGTTATTAAAACAACATCAGCCTTACCTCCAACTTTCTCTATGAAAGCTTCGGTTCCCATTCTAATAGGCACGGTTTTGTTGCTGACTTCCAAAGGAGAGAGTATGCTAAATATAGTAGAGTTGGAAATCTTTTGTTGAACTCTTGTGGAGTTGCTTCTCCAAATAGTTTTGTTTCCTATAGTCAAAAACACAGTATAATTTGTGGAATAATTCAAAAATATTTCCATATCTTTTACATTTCCAGGAACATCAAAAGAAGAATAAATATTTATTAATCCTTTGATACCAGGAAAATAATGAATAGAACCATTAGTGTAGTTGAATTTTTGTGAAGTATTAAAAGTAGCTCTAATAAAACCACCACCTACAAAGTTGTTTCTACTTGAGGTAAAGTTGAAATAAAACTCGTTTTTCCCAGGTTTTAAATTGTTGCAATAGTTTTTGTTAAATGTTTGGTTACAAACAATCCAGTTGCTTGGTGTAAAAGAAGGCAAAGACACGTTATATATGCCGGTAAAGTTGTTGTTAACATATAGAGTAAAGTTGTTTCCAAAAACACCTTCTAAATACAAAGAAACAATTTTAGCATCGTCGGGCAAAAACAAGATTTTTGTTATATTACCATCGCCTTCATATCCACCAAAAAAAGAGTATTCAGAGGTTGTTTTATTCTTTATTGATCTTAAAAAAGCTCTTGCCATATAACCGTAAACAGGTTTCCCAATTTCATAACCAGTTTCTATCCTGCTTGCTACAGAAATTATTTTGCCGGTTTGGTTACAATTGCTATAAATTACATCTTCTGCTTGTAAAGAGATGCAAATGTCATTAAATCTTGAAAAAATTTCTTGTGAAACATTTCTTGCAAGGGTTGTGTTTTTGCTATACCAATAACTCGTAATCAAGTCCAACACAGTTTTATTTAAATCTTCATCTTTTAATTGACCTGTCTCTATTAATGCTTGAATAGCGCTAATATTTGCTTCATAAACTTTTAGCTCTGAGAGCACATTCAATATATCCTTTGATATTAGATTCATTTGTTGAAACTCTAACTCTTCTAAATAACTTTCAGGTCTTATATTTTGAAGAAAAAGTATCACAAACATTACTACAACAATACTTAAAAGAATATCTAATGTAAATATTATACCTTTTTTCATTTTGACCACACAATTGTATCGATAAAAACTATATTACTCTCTAAAAGACCAACTCGTTTTATTTTTACAACATTTTTTGCTTCTTCCAATTTCCCGAATTCAAATAGTGTTTTATTTTCTGTATCATAAACTCTTAGAAGAAGTTCATATTCATCTAAAGCACACAATGTTTTAACTTTTTCATATCCAATTTCATTCAACATTTGCATTTTAGTTTTGTTCAATCTTTTATCATTTTGTAATCCCAAATCGATTATATTGCTTATATTCCAATACTTGGGAAAACCTTCTCTCATCCACACATTTGAAGCTATTTGGGCGTGATAGGACATTTTTTCAAATTCTCTTTCCTCTTTTATATAATGTAACTTTACAACCCAAAGATAATAGATGATAGAAATAGTTAGAAGAAATATGAAAACTGCAAAAACAAAATCACTAGAAAATATTTGTGCTTTAGTTGACATAAATTACACCACCCTTATTTTTTATTACATTCCACTCCAAACTAAAATTGCCTATAATGTTATTAGTTGCAACACTTGCATAATAGTATCTCCCTGAAAAATCGACCTGAATTACATTACCAATAATTGTTATGTTAAAATTTTTCAAAGTCAAATAATAATCCTTCATATTGAACCTTCTTTCATATCCTTCCCCAGCCTTAACAGCAGAATTTATCTCAAAGGCAGCGGCAGAAGCAATTTCCTTCAGTTCATTTTCGAGCTTCACATTCATTAGCTCATAATTTTTTGAATAATAGGAATAAAGAAATATGTTGATAATTAATAAAGCAATAGACACATAAATCAAAAACTCTATTCCAGCTTGCCCCCTCATTCTACCACTGATATTTGAACCTTATCATACTCGTGTTTAATTACAACATTATAATAACCCTCTTTTTCTGGCAAACTTCCATATATCTCAGTTAGTGTACCTTCACTTATATCCACAAAACCGCCTTTCGTCCTCATCCTAATGGTAATGGTTTTGTTCAAAAACTCTATTGATTCAATACCTTCTGGCAGATAAATTAAACACGTCACTCTAGCAGGATATCCTTGTGAATGGACCCAGTTAGAGAGGGTAACAAGTTTGTTGACAGCACTTTTTGCTGATGCTATTTTGCTATCGTCTTTATATGCCAAAAAAAGCTCATTTAAATATGTTATTAATGGCACGAGTATTGCTATGCCGATTGCAATTACAACGAGATATTCTGTTGCTACTTGGGATTTACTCATACTATAATTATTTAGTTGCACATCAATTAATTATTATTAAATAGAAAACCTACCATAATTTATTAGATGGTTTTTTATGAAGCATGTTAAAAAATTTCTTAAAAAGGTTAAAAAAAGAGAGAAAGAAATAGAAAAACATGAGAAAAGAGAGAAAATACACCATATAGTCAGGAATGAGGTGAAAGAAAACTATGTCTCAATAGAAACTTCTGTGAAAAATATAATGAGCACTAATCTTAAAGTTGCCGAAGTTGGACAAAATTTAAGAGAAGTCATAGAACTTTTAGGCGATTTCGAAATAACAGGTGTGCCGGTAAAACAAGGAAATAAAGTAGTTGGCGTTGTTAGCGACACAGATATAATGAGAGTGATGAAAGAAAGAAATCTCATAGATACAAAAAAAGATTTCATAAACTTAGAAGGTTTGGAGAAGATAAAAGTAGAAGAAATAATGAGCTTTCCCCCAATAACCATTAATCAGAATGAAAAGATAACAGATGCAAGCGATTTAATGATAAAACACAAGATTGATAGGCTTATAGTAGTGGATGATAATAACAAAACTGTAGGTATAGTTACAAGGGAAGATGTAGTAAAAGGTTTAACTGCAGAATTTTTCTTAAAGGCAGCAAAAAAAAGTGAAGGCAGAGCAATAAGCAGTAATGTCGATGTCCTTTTATCCATTTTGAGAAAAAAAGGTTCTTTGAGCATAAAATCTCTAGCAAAGGAAATGAGAATGAATGAAAAGGATTTAGAAGATTTGATAAAAATACTTGAAAACAGAGGCATTGTGGAGGTTATTTACCCATTAATAGGTGGACCAAAAGTTAAGGTGAAGAAATGACGAAACTTTTAGAAACCTACACAGTTTTAGCTAACAAAGTTTTAGCTACAGTCGAAATAACAAAAAAACCTGAAGAGTTCGTGCCTATTTACACATTAATAAAACCTTCTATAGAAAGAGGCACACAAATAGTAATAGATGAGATAAAAGATAAATTAATAGGAGAGATACAAATCAAAGTCTCTGAGCTTGTAGATTCATCGTCTATTGAAGAGTTGAAAAAAAAATTTTACACAAAGTCTTTACAACTAATAAATCGGTTAATGCCAAATTTACCGTTAGAAAACAAAGAGTTATTGTCAGGCATATTAGTTAACGAAATGTTAGGTCTAGGCGATATAGAAATCTTGCTTTCTGACCCAAATTTAGAAGAGATAGTAATCAACAATTCAAAAGAGCCTGTATGGGTTTATCACAGAAAATACGGTTGGTTGAAGACAAATTTGTTTATGAAAGATGAACAACAAATTCAAAACTATGCTTCTACCATAGGCAGAAAAGTAGGAAGACAAATAAGCATATTAAACCCTTTATTGGATGCACACTTATCTTCAGGAGATAGAGTGAATGCTACTCTCTTTCCAATCTCTTCTTTCGGAAATACCATTACAATAAGGATGTTTAGAAGAAATCCTTGGACAATTACAGACTTGGTAAACAACAACACATGTGACGTGCATCTTACTTCGCTTTTATGGTTGGCAGTAGAGTATGAGATGAATATCATAATCTCAGGCGGCACGGGCTCAGGTAAAACGAGTTTTTTGAATGCCTTGATGTTCTTTATCCCACCCAATCATAGAATAATAAGTATTGAAGATACAAGAGAGCTTCGTTTACCAGACTTTTTACACTGGGTTCCATTAACTACAAGAGAGCCAAATCCAGAAGGTAAAGGCGAAGTAGACATGCTTGCATTATTAGTAAATAGTTTGAGAATGAGACCGGATAGAATAGTTGTTGGTGAAATAAGAAAAGAAAGGCAGGCTGAAGTTTTATTTGAAGCAATGCATACAGGACATAGCGTTTATTCTACTGTTCACGCAGACACAGCTGAGCAGACTTTTAAAAGGCTCACAAATCCTCCTATAAATATTCCAGAGTCTCTTTTAGATGCTTTGGATTTGAATGTGGTGATGTTCAGAGATAGAAAAAAGGGTAGAAGAAGAGTTTATCAAGTCGCAGAGTTTGCTCCGGATAGCACGGATAAAGTAAAAATATTGTTTAGTTGGAATGCAGCAAAAGATAGGTTTGATCAAAAAGAAAAAAAATTCAATTTTTTGGAAAAAATCAAAATGCATACTGGTATGAGTAATAAAGAAATAACAAAAACATTAAAAGAAAGAGAGAAGGTTTTGTTATGGATGATAAAGAATAAAGTGAATACTGTTAACGGCGTAGGTAAGATAATAGCAGAATATTATATGGATGCTAAAAATTTGATGGGTATAATTGAAAGAAATGAAAAACCAGAAAGAATTGTGCCAAAAGAATGGTTAAAATGAAAAGAATACCGCTCTTACCTGTTAATCTGCAACAAGCAAAAAGATTAGCAAAACCTTTTTATCCTTTGTCAAGAAGAATATATAAGCTGTTTCCAACTTTAGGTGTTCAATTAGAAAGATGTGAGCTGAATGTAGACGCAAGCGAATATATCTCTATTTCAATATTAGTATTTATCTTTTGGTTTATTTTGACATTTTCATCGCTTTTTATACTCCAAAACATTTATGCATTAAGGTTATCAATAAACATTCATTTGGCCTTCTCATTTTTAATAGGATTTTTTGCAATGATAAATACAATAGCTTATCCTAATGTTTTGGTGGGAAAAAGAGTTAGAGAAATAGAAAAAAATTTGTTGTTTGCATTGAGACATTTACAAATACAAATAAAGGCAGGTGTAACTCTTTTTGATAGTTTGGTTTCTGTTGCTAATGCAGATTATGGTTTGGTTTCAGAAGAATTTAGAAAAGCAATAAAAAAAATTTCTACTGGCACACCAGAAATAGAAAGTTTGGAAGAGCTTGCAGTGAAAAATCCCTCTCTCTACTTTAGAAGAGTTATTTGGCAGATTGCAAACTCAATGCGTTCTGGTTCTGATTTGGGCGAAACTCTTTCTTCATTGGTTGAAAGTTTGTCTAACGAGCAAAGAATAGCTATAAGGAAATATGGCTCACAGTTAAACCCCTTAGCAATGATGTATATGATGACTGCTATAATCATTCCCAATTTAGGAGTGACATTTCTTTTGATACTTTCTTCACTTACAGGTTTTGGAATAACCGAGCAAATATTTTGGCTAATACTTTTTTTCATAGCATTATTTCAATTCTTTTTCATAGGAATTGTAAAAAGTAGGAGACCGGCGATGGAGATATGATAGTTTATAAGCACTTGTATAACCTTATGCCAAAATTTTATAGAAATTGGGTGAAAAAATATTTAGATTATTGTGGCTTTTCCATATCAGAAGAGAAATTTATTGGATTTACAGTTTTGTATGGTTTTGCGCTTTTTTTGTGTTTTTCTCTACTATTTTGGTTTTTGAATATAAAGCAGATTTACGCTTTTGTAATATGGGTTTTATTTGAAATCTTTATGCACGCATCTTTGATTTTAGTTGCAGACAGTAGAGCAAACTTTGCGGAGGAAATCTTGCCAGATGTGTTGAGCCTTTTTTCTTCAAACATAAGGTCAGGGTTAACGCCAGATAAAGCTTTAATGCTTGCGGCAAGACCAGAGTTTGGTCCTTTAGAGGAAGAAATAAGGAGAGCGTCGAAAAAAACACTATCAGGAGAGTCGATAGAAGGTGCAATAAAAACAATTCCTGAAAGAATTAATTCTAAAACCTTAGATAGAACTGTAAAACTTCTTTCTGAAGGCATATCAAAAGGAGGAAGTTTACAAAATCTTCTTGATGGCTTAGCAAACGATATAAGAGAATCAAGACTAATAAAAAAAGAGATTTCTGCTCAAGTTATGATATATGCCATATTCATATTTTTCGCAGTTGGGATAGGAGCACCTATACTTTTTGCTGCATCTAATCATTTAATAGAAAGTATGGGCACTATAAGCAAAAATATCAACATAGATCATGTAGCAATTCCAACACAAATACCATTGAAAATTCAGAAAATCGATATAGAAAAGTCGTTCTTAATTAAATATTCTTTAGCGTGTTTAACCATTACATCAATATTTGGCGGCATGCTTATAGGTATGATAAAGGACGGTAGTGAAAAGGCTGGATTGAAATATATACCTATTTT
>JANXDN010000018.1 GCA_025058005.1 Candidatus Aenigmatarchaeota archaeon | reverse complement strand
TTTCTCTAAACGCTCCCTTAGCTCTTCATTTTCTTTCATTATTCTTTCAAGTTGTTCTTTGTACACCGCATCTTTTTCTGTTTCTTCTTCTTCTTCTTTTTTCTTCCCTTTCTCTATTTCCTCTTCCTCTTCTTTTTCCTCTTCCATCTTTAGCTCTCTTTCTATTCTTAGTTCGTCAAGTTCCAACCAAACAATGAAAAGACCTATTAGTGCTATAAATGGTGGTATCGTGCCTTCTAATACTGTTAAAAGAGACCTAAGAGGTGAGAGTTGAATTGTTCTTCCTACTAGTTTAAACTCAATCACTGGTCCCGGTGTCATTAAATCATATGCATATAAGGCTAGAGGTAGTCCTAAAAGCACCAATCCTATTAATATTTTTACCCAAGGGTTCATTATTTTTCACCTAATAAGATAAATATCGATTTTTGATGTATTTAAGTTTTTGTTCCTATGGGTTAGAAAATATGTTTCAACAAGACGCAGATAAATGTTTTAATTTTTTCCATCAAACTTGTATAAGTACTTTTTCAAATCAACTTTTTCTTTAACTATTTCTACTCCCTCTCTTTTTAATAGTTTTATCTTCTCTCTTTTACCTCTAACAAAACCCCCTATTTGACCATTGCTTTTTATCACTCTATGACACGGCACATTTTTATATGGGTTTTTGTTACATGCATTACCGATAAACCTGTACGCTTTTGTCCCTAAAACAGACGCAATTTCCTTGTAAGTTGTTACTTTGCCTTTTGGAATTTTTCTAATCAGAGCCCAAGCTTGCTTAAACTTCATCTTTACCAAAATATTTAAATCTTCCTTTCAATTAAACTTTATAGTTTTTGTGGTTGCTATGAAGAGTTTTTATCATTTTTTGAAACAAACACGAAGGGATAAAAAGTTAATGAAAGAGTTAGTGCGCCAAAGGTTAATAGAGTGGAGAAGGCAGCCAAGATTTGTTAGAGTGGACAAACCGTTAAAGCCAGATAGAGCGAGAGAGTTGGGCTACAAAGCTAAACAAGGATTTGTGATAATAAGAGCAAGAATTTTAAAAGGAGGGAGAGACAGACCTGATTATACAAGAGGTGGAAGAAAGCCGTCCAAGGCAGGTGTGAAGAGGTTTACACCAAAATTATCATTACAAGCTATTGCTGAGCAAAGAGTTGCAAGAAAATATCCAAATCTTGAGGTGCTGAATTCTTATTGGGTTGGTGAGGACGGAAAGTATGTTTGGTATGAAATTATTCTAGTTGATAAACATCATCCAGCAATAAAGAATGATCCAAAGATAAAGTGGGTTTGTGAACCGCAACATAGAAGAAGGGTGTTTAGAGGTTTAACCGCTTCTGGTAAAAGAGCTAGAGGACTAAAGTAAGTTTAATCATTGCCAAAATTAGATCATGCTTTCCATATTTTTTTGTTGAAATATATTGTTTTTAGGTTTTAGTTAATTTTGAATCTTTTTTTATTTCCTCTTTTGTAAGTATACGCATAGAAGCTTCACCATAAAACAAAATTTTAAAGAAACCTATAGCAGGCAAGCCAATAAAATACTTTGGGATTTCTCTTAGAATTCTTGACCCACCTTCCAATTTGTTAAAAATAAAATCCAATGTAATATCTGTTGCAACTACAATTGCAATAAGATATATGATGCCTAAAACACCTATGAGTATAAAATTTTTTTTAGAGTCAGATGTTGAATGTTGTGCAATTTGTTTCGTATCTCTTCTATTTAGAATTTTAAATATGAGTATCAACGATAGTATAGCTAGAATGATATAAAAACTTACCACGAATACAGGATAGAATATCCAAACCATAATACTATCCATAAATCCATCATAGAAAAATTCCAAGGTATTAAAAATTTCAGTGTTAAAATTCAACGCCAATATTTTCTTTATGAAGATTAATGTGCTTGTTATAAAACCGGCAGAGCAGCCAAAAAATATAATTTCTTTACAGATTTTGTTTTTCAAATTGCTTTCTTTAAACGAACTAAATCTTTCTGGAAATCTTTTTCTTGTGAAATGGTGAGTTAAAAATACAGCTATCGTCATAGAGAAAATAAAGATATCAAGTAATTTCACTTTGAAGGTGCCAAAAAATATTACACTAATCATTAGAAATAGAAAAAAGGCACTAAAAACAAACCCACCGACAAACAAGACAATAACTATTGCTGTTGAAATAATATAGCTAACTACCAGAGATATTTGTTTGAATTGCATTATAATTAAAATTAATTGTTTTTCAATAATTTTAATTATGTATTTTGATATGCACGTCCATTCAGCCTTTTCTGGAGGCGAAAGCACATTGAAAGAATTAGCTACAAGAGCAAAGATGTTAGGCTATTATGGCATATGTTTTTCAGAATATTTTGAAAGCAAGAGCCAAATAAGAGAACTTCAAGAAGAAATACGGGAAGTAGAAAATGAAGTGAAAATAAAAATCTTTCTTGGTTTCGAGGCAAAAAGTGCAAGCGAGCTTAGAAAGTTGGTAAGGTTGAGAAGAGAATATGATGTGCTCCTAGTTAGAGGACATGATTTAAGGTTGAACAGACTAGCAGTGCAAACGCCAGAAGTAGATATACTAACCCATCCTGAATTAAACAGGAAGGATTCGGGCATAAATCATGTCTTAGCAAGAGAAGCGGCTAAAAATAATGTGGCAATAGAAATCAATTTTAGAAATATTTTGATAAATTTCAAGACCACAAGAGCGTCGATAATAAAAAATATGATGAAAAATGTAACACTCTGCAAGAAATATAAAGCTCCAATAATTATTTGCTCAGGTGCAATTTCTCATTGGCAACTAAGAGACCCAAAGGTATTGATTTCTATGGGTACATTGCTTGGTTTAGAGCTAAAAGAGGCAAAACAGAGTTTGAGTGAAGTGCCAAAAAAAATTATATATCAAGCTACAGAAAGAAAATCTCCTAAATGGATAATACCTGGAGTGAAAGAATTATGAAATTAAAAGTTTTACCATCATCTTTAAGAGAGAAAAAAAGATACATTCTTTTCAAAGTAATATCTGAATCACCAATAGAATATTCTGACTTGGAAAGTGCGATATGGAATACTCTGCTAGATTTTTTAGGAGAATATGGCACATCTAAAATATCAGCATGGCTATTAAAAGATAGATGGGAAAATGCAACACAGACGTGCATAATAAGATGTAACCATCTTTTTGTGCCCACCATTATAGCAACCTTAGGTTTAATAGAAAGATTAGGCGATACAAGAGTTTGCATAAAAATTTTAAAAGTTTCTGGCACAATAAAAGGTTGCAAAAAGATACAGCAAACCTTTAAAAATTCAAAATAATTTAAAAATGCAATAACAAATATTATTTCGTTTATATGTTGAGGTGAGATTATGCCTGCTGTTTTACCTGAATACATGGGTTATGATAGAACCATCGCCGTGTTTAGTCCTGACGGCAGATTATTTCAAGTAGAATATGCTAAAGAGGCTGTGAAAAAAGGGACAACTTCGCTTGGTTTAACATTTAAAGGTGGTGTGATTCTAGCAACAGTAAAGCAACCTATGGATTTAGCTGTGACAAAAAGTACAGAAAAACTTTTCAAGCTAGATAATCATGTGGGAGCAGTAGCTGCTGGTTTGTTGGCAGACGCAAGAGTGCTTGTAAACTTGTTAAGAGTAAAGGCACAGGTTCATAAAATTACATATGAAGAGCCTATAGATGTGTGGTCTTTAGCAAAATCCTTAGGAGATAGAATGCAAGTCTCAACACTTTATGCTGGCTTAAGACCTTTCGGTGTTTCCTTCCTAATAGGTGGTGTTGATCATGCAGGGCAACATTTGATAGAGTCTGATCCATCAGGTATGTTGTTCGAGTGGTTGGCATATTCCATTGGGAGAGGAGCACCTATTGCTAACAAAGTTTTCAAAGAGAAATACAAAGATGGAATGGATGAAAAAACTGCTTTAAAACTAATGATGGAAGCCATAAAAAAATCTGAAAAAGTAAAGGATACGGATTCTGTTGAAATAGCGATAATAAAAGCTGACAAGGGTTTAACTATTTTGCCTGATGAAGAAGTGAAAAAATTATTATAGTTGATAAATTATGGTTAGCGTCGATGAAGCGGTTATATGTAGGTTAAAAAAGGCTGGTTCAAATTTCGAGATATTGGTCGACCCTTACAAAGCAGAAGAGTTTAAAAAGACAAAGCAAGGTAATTTGGAAGAAATAGTTGCAGTAAAAAACATCTACAGAGATGCAAGAAAAGGCGATTTAGTTTCTATGGAAGAATTGCAAAAGGGTTTGATGACAACAAAAATCGATGAAGCGATTAAAAAAATATTGATGGAAGGAGAAATACAAATCACCACAGAACAAAGGAGAAGAATGATTGAAGAGAAAAAAATGCAAATAGCTGATTTGATTGCAAAAAGAGCTATAAATCCTCAAACTAACTTGCCACACCCACCTAATAGAATAATTAATGCCATGGAGCAAGCAGGCGTGCAAATAGATCCTTTTGCTGATGCAGAATCGCAAGTAGACAAAGTGATAAAATCTATTAAAAGTTTGTTACCTATAAAAATGCAAAGAGTTGTAATTCAGCTTACCGTACCCCCACAATTTGCAGGAAAGTTGCATTCATCTGTGAGAAGGATTATTCCAGAATTTGAGGAAAAATGGCAAAATGACGGCTCTTTGCAAATAATAGCAAACATACCAGCGGGCTTACAAGTAGAGTTGCTTAAATTAGTAGGCGATGCAACACATGGTAATTTTAAAGCAGATATTTTGAGAAGGGAAGATGTATGACAAAGCAAAATAATGGAGTAAGAGAGATTGCTTATCCCGGGCAAATATTAGGAAGCAGCAAGGAATATTTAGCTAGTCACGGCACGTATATAGATGAGCAAGGTAATATTGTATCAAAATATCTTGGCATATTATCGATAAGCGGCAACTATATTTCTGTTATTCCTTTGTCAGGCGTTTATGTGCCAAAACCAGGAGATCATATCATAGGCATAGTAACAGAAGTAGAAAAGGTTGGTTGGGTTGTGGATATAAACTCGCCTTGGTTAGCTTTCCTCTCCCTTTCAGAGGGTGTTGATGAGTTTGTGGATTTGAAAAGGGTGTTGTTGAATAGATATTATGACGAAGGCGATGTAATTTATGCTCAAGTGTTGTCAGCGAAAAAAGGCGATATACAACTAAGCATGAAAGGCCCTTCATTCAAAAAACTCAAAGGTGGAGTACTAGTCAAAGTCACGCCGAGTAAAGTGCCAAGAGTAATAGGTAAAGAAGGAAGCATGATAAATTTGATAAAAGAAAAAACACGCACCATTATAAGAGTTGGTCAAAACGGTCTTGTGTGGATTTCTGGCGAAAAAGTGGATAAAGCAATTATGACCATAAAAAGAATTGACGAAAAATCTCATGTTTATGGTTTAACAGAAGAAATAACCAAAATGTTGAGTGAATAATTATGGGAAAAATAAAAGGTATAGAGCTATTGAAAAATGGAAAGAGATTAGATGGTAGAATGCCTCTGGAAATGAGAGAAATAGAGATGAAAGTAGGTGTTATACCAAATGCTAATGGCTCAGCAATGGTGAGATTTGGCAAAACCATTGCTGTTGCAGCTGTTTATGGTCCTCGTCTACTTTTACCAAAACATCTTCAAGAAAACGATAGAGCTGTGGTTCAATGTAGATATAACATGGCGCCATTTTCTACAGATGAGCGTGTAAAACCTGGACCAACAAGAAGAGAAATAGAAATTTCCAAAGTCATAAGACAAGCAGTAGAGCCTGTGTTGTTTTTAGAAAATTACCCTAAGACAACCATAGACATTTTTATTGAAATCTTGCAAGCAGATGGTTCTACAAGAGTAACAAGCATAAATGCCACTTCGCTTGCTTTAGCTGATGCCGGTGTGCCTATGAAGGATTTAGTCGTCGCTCTTTCAGGAGGAAAGATAAATGGCACGCTCATCTTAGATTTAAATGGTTTGGAAGACAATAATTCAGAAGCAGATATGCCTGTTGCTTTCACAGCAAACAAAAAAGAAATAACCCTCTTACAAATGGACGGCGAATTAACAAAAGAAGAAATAAAAAAACTTTTAAAGGAAATCTTCACGGCAGGTGAAAAGATATATCAAATGCAAATAAAGGCATTAAAAGATAGATACAGTGAATGAATATGTTGAGAGCCGATTATATATTGAAACTATTAGAAAAAAATGAAAGGATTGATGGAAGAAAACTAGATGAGTTTAGAAAAATAGAAATTGAAAGAAATATTATTGAAAAAGCCGAAGGGTCTGCTAGGGTTAGAATAGGCAAAACAGATGTGATTGCCGGCATAAAAATGGAAATAGAAACACCTTTTCCAGATACACCAAACGAAGGCGTGTTGAAGACGCATGCAGAATTTGCACCAATAGCTCATCCGGACTTTTTACCAGGTCCGCCTTCAGAAGATGCTACAGAGCTTGCAAGAGTTGTGGATAGAGGTATAAGAGAGTCAAACTCTATTGAGCTAGAAAAATTATGCATCTTAGAAGGTCAAAAAGTGTGGGGTGTTTTTATAGATATTCACATAATAAATCATGACGGCAACTTGATAGATGCTTCATCTCTTGCAGCTTTATTAGCTTTGATGAATACAAAAATACCAAAATATGAGAATGATAAGATAGTGAGAGGAGAATATGTTGCAAAGCTACCTATATCTCACTATCCAATTAATGTAACTGTTTCAAAAATTATGAACAAATATTTGGTTGATTTGAATAGAGAAGAAGAAGATGTTGTTGATGCATGGTTAAGTATAGCTGTAAGAGAAGACAATTACTTATGCTCTATGCAAAAAGGTGGAAAAGGTTTAAATATTAAAGATGTTGATGAAATGATTGATTTAGCAATAAAAAAATCTAAAGAATTAAGAAAGCTTTTGTGATAAATTATGGGAAGAAAAATTTTGAGCAGAAAATTGAGACAAATAAAGGCGGGCAAAGTTAAGCAGGCGCCACGATGGGTTGACATAAAAAAGTTTGGATTAAAAAGGGCTCGAACTAGAAGGACGGCTGTTTCAAGAAGGAATTGGAGAAGAGTTAAACTTAAATTGTAAGCTTAATTGTGGCTAAAAATCTTTTATTTTTATTATAAGATAATTTTAGCTATATGAATTGGCAGGAAATAGGCTTAAAAGTTGGTTTAGAAATACATT
>JANXDN010000017.1 GCA_025058005.1 Candidatus Aenigmatarchaeota archaeon | reverse complement strand
CATATGAGTTTGCTAAAGAAAATTTGAAAAAGGCAGCATATAAGGATATAATTTTGGTAAATGGCGACGGAAAGGAAGGTTATCCACCTTATGCCCCTTATGATAAGATTTGCGTAACAGCTGCAGCTTCTTCTGTACCCGAAGCTTTGATAAATCAACTTAAAGATGGGGGCAAGCTTATTATTCCTTTAGGCATGCCTGAAAGCACCCAAAAACTTGTGTTGTTGGAAAAATCAAAAAACAAAATAAAACAAAAGTTTATAACCTATGTAGCCTACGTTCCTATGATTTAGCTTTCTTCTATCATATTCTTGTCAAAACCCAAACCTAACAAAATTTCCTTTACCTTTTTTACGTGATTTCCCTGCAATTCTATCCTTTTATCTTTGTAAGAACCTCCACAAGCTAGTTTTTGTTTTAATGTTTTCAAAACAGATTTCACAGAATTCTCGTCTATTCCTTCTACCAAAGTTACCGGTTTGCCGAATTTTCTTGTTGTCATATATATTTTTATTTTCGCCGTTTCTCTTTCAATTATTTTGCAAGTACATATATCTGTTGGCAAGCCACAAGTCGGACAAACACCTATTCTTTCTACCATCTGCTGTATACTCACCCAAGTTTTGTTTTTAATAAAGTAAAATTTTAAGATTAATAAACATTTCTATTGGAATAGTTTTTAGCAAGTAGTTAATAACTTTAGGTGACAGTTTTCAGACGAATGTTATTTTAGAAATTCGGCACCATCAACAAAATTTCATTAACCCAAATGTGTAATTGAGGTATATTGCATAAATAAATATTTTGGAATCAAAGTATTTTCATGATTTCTTTACAAGATTTCAAAAAAGTAGAATTAAAAGTGGGAGAAATAGAAAAGGTAGAAGAGATAAAGGGTTCTAAAAATCTTTACAAACTAAAGGTCAATTTTGGCAGCGAGGTTCGCCAGATAGTTTCAGGTATAAAAAACTATTATAAGCCTGAAGAGTTGGAGGGAAAACAATTTGTTTTTGTAACAAACTTAGAACACGCCACAATAATGGGCGAGGTTTCTGAAGGAATGATTTTGGCTGCTGTGAGTAATGAAAATGTAGTTTTAATAAAACCTGAAAAACCTATTGAAAACGGCACAAAGATAAGTTAATTCTTTTAGAGGCATAATAATAGAATTTTTATTTTTTAATTGCATAAACAAATGATTTAAAGTGAAAAATTTTAAAAATTATAATCTTTAATTAGTAAGGAGATTTTATGGGACTGCGACCCGGTAGATGTGTTAGAAGAATAAAAAGACCATGGACCCGTGTATCTCAAAGAGTTCCGAAGAAAAGTTATGTTGTAGGAGTTCCTTATCCAAGAATACATATATTCGAGATGGGCTCAAAAGATAAGCAATTTGACACCGAGGTTTTACTCAAGGTGAAAAATTCTGTACAAATAAGAGAAAACGCCATAGAGGCTGCAAGAGTTGTAGCAAATAAATACATAGAAAAAAAACTTGGTAAAGAAGGATTTTTCATGAAGATCTTAAAATATCCTCATCAAATTTTGAGGGAACACTCGCTTGCTACAGGTGCAGGTGCAGATAGGTTTTCTATGGGGATGAGAAAAGCTTTCGGAAGACCAAAAGGAAGAGCTGTTATCATTCATGCTGGAGAAAGCCTGATGCTAATAAGAGTAAATAAAGAAAACTTGGATATAGCCAAAGAAGCTTTTAGAAGATCTTCTACAAAACTTCCGACTCCTTGTGAGATAACAGTTCGATTTTTAAATTAAACTATAGCTTATAAGCATTAATCCTAACATTATTCTTGCAATTTTTGGTAAATCCTCACTCCACGATTTTGTTATATTTAATTCAAACCTATATCTGTATAACGAATATAAACCATCTATTGCTAGACAAATACCAACATAAACCAGGTTTAAAATTTTAAAAACGAAAAGTAGAGCTATCAAAATTTTTGCAAAACGCATACTTTTTTCTGGCATATCGTCTTCTAAATATGGGTCCCACAAAATATTTGACCAAGAAAGTGGAGATTTTGTGGATTCTTGAACAGAATTTATCATTTTTTTCAAAAAAATTTTCAATTTTGATTTTACTTGTGACACATATCGAATCATTATATTTTATTATAGGTCACTTTCTTATAAATTTGTTGATATTATTCTTAAATTTTGTCAAAAATTTATTTCACCTTCTAAGAGTTACAGATCAACGAAATCTCTAAAATAAAATTATCCGTGCATCAGTCGCTATAGCTTCATCTTTAACCATAAGAGGATTTATATCCAATTCAGCTATTTCAGGATTTTCTACCATAATCCTTGATACCCTTGTTAAAGTTTTTGCTATTTCATTTATGTTTGCTTTTTCACCTCTTACACCTTTCAATATTTTCACCGCTTTCGTCTCTTCTATCATTTTCACCGCTTCTTTTAAATCTATAGGAGCTATCCTAAGACTAATATCTTCCAAAACCTCCACAAATATTCCACCTAAACCAAACATCACCGTCGGCCCAAATACTTTGTCTCTTTTTCCACCAACTATAACCTCATAGTATCCTTTTAACATTTTTTGTACAAACACACCTTCCAAGGAAATATTTAAAGACTTTGCATTTTTTAGTAGTTTATTATAAGCAGTTTCTAACTCCTCTGATGAATTTATATTAACTATAACCCCACCAACATTTGTTTTGTGCAAAACATCTTTTGAAACTATTTTTAACACAATAGGGTAGCCCACTTTTTCAGCTATTTGAACCGCCTCTTCAAATTTTTTCACAACACTCCCATTAACAACTTTTATTCCATATTTTGAAAGTATCTGCATAGCCTCATTTTCAGTTAAATTTCTTCTACCTTTTTGCTTTAATTCTTGCAAAAAACTCTTCACATTCATTAATCTTATTTTATGGTTTTCTTCCTATAAAACTTCTTTGGTTTTATTATTTTTTCAAAAACAAAAGATTTTATCCAGCTCACATACCCTCTTTTTTCAAGAAAGATAAGGATCATTATCCCTATTATACCAAATACAAGTATAAAATCTATACCCAAGCCTATAATCGATAGTATAGCTCTAGCAGAACCACCTATAAGTAGAAGAAACAATATTCTAGGTATCATACCTATTACAGTAGCAAAAAAGTATTTTTTAAACTCAAGTTTCGTTAAACCAGACACATAGCTTATTAAATCAAAAGGTATTAGTGGAATTATTCTTGCTATGAGTATAGCCTTGCTCCCATTTTTTTCTATCCAATTATCAACTTCTTCTATCCAATCTTTACCCACAATTTTTTCAACTATTTTTCTCCCAAAATATCTTGAAATATAGAATGCTACCATAGAGCCCACAAGAAGACCAAAAAACACGGATAATGCTACTTTTACTAAATTCAAACCCAAAGCCCCAGATAAAGCAATTACAGCTTCAGATGGTATAACAACAAGAACTGTTTGTAAAATCATAAGAAAAAAAATTCCTACATATCCATAAGTATGCACTATGTGATAAACTAAATTCTCAAACATTGATATATTTGTTTCGTAAGACAAACTTATTAAAATTAGCCCTGCCCAGATTCGAACTGGGGTCTCGAGGTCCAGAGCCTCGCGTGCTTGACCACTACACCACAGGGCTATAAGAAATTAATTACCGAGCAATTATTTTAATTTAGACTCTTTTAATCCACTTTGTGTCAGAGCAAAAGTAGTATTTCCTCCATATATACTTTTTATCCAATTTTTTTCAATGAGTTCATTAACAATTTTTTCAAAATCTTTTTTTGAAACTTTTTTCTTTTTTGAAACCTGTTCAAACAATTCTACTTTTCTTGCAACTTGCTTTTCTTTCATAATCCTCATAATTTCTTTCACTATTTCATCTTTCATGCAACC
The DNA here is from genome assembly GCA_025058005.1 of Candidatus Aenigmatarchaeota archaeon. Taxonomy (GTDB): domain Archaea; phylum Aenigmatarchaeota; class Aenigmatarchaeia; order CG10238-14; family CG10238-14; genus JAHLMN01. The sequence goes on along the minus strand of JANXDN010000017.1, from coordinate 3,629 downwards.
AACTCTTTTTTTAATTGTAAAGCTGCTTGATCCCCTTTAAGCTTTTTCACTATTGCTAAGGCAAACTGCATCGCTGTCCCAGGCGCTTGAGAAGTAATAATGTTTTGATCAACTATAACAGGTTGATCTCTTGGATAGGCTAAAAGCTTTTCCATACCAGGAGCTATAACAGCCTTTCTATTGTCCAACAAACCATTTTTGGCAAATATTGCAACAGCTTCACCTATGGCAGCCAACAGCTTACCTTGGGCGGCAAAAGCTTTTATGTAATCATTCAATATAGCCATCTTTTCGAGTTTGACATAACCCGGGCCACCTACTAGTACTATGCCATCATAATCTCTCATAGAAACATCTTGAAATTTCTTGTCCACCATTATTTTTATTTTACTCTTACCTTCAGCCATGCTAGCATTTAAACCAACTATATCTACTTGTAGACCAGCTCTTCTCAAAACATCAACAACTGTTATAAGCTCGATATCTTCAAAACCATTTACCACAGGAACAACGAGTTTCACAAAATCTCACCTTATTTATGCATATAATTATTTTTCAAACTTTTTAAGTATTGTTTTGGCAAACTCTTCTGCCGATTGTGGACCATTAGAAGTGATTATATTGCCGTCGGCTACAACACTTTTAGCCATATAATGTGCACCTTCTTTCTGGAGCAAGTTTATTGCCCAATCTATTGGGTAAACTGTTGCCATAGTGTTTTTGAGTACGCCGGCCTTTGCTAGTATAGCAGGTGCTAAACAAATCGCAGATACTATTTTGTTTTTTTCTGCATGTTTTCTAATTATTTCTATTACTTCTGGATAGTCTGCTAATGCAAAACAACCCGAGCCACCAATGATTGCTAAAACATCATATTCCTTTTTTAAAGCGTCTTTTACCGTCTTATTTGGCTTCACCCTCAAACCTTTCATACCTATACACTCTTCTAAGGAAATAGAAGCCACCTCTACATTAAATTTTTGGGAAAGTATTTGTTTTGTAGTAGAAAATTCAGTTTCGTTAAAATTTGTTTGAGATATAATAATCAAAGCCGAAGGCATACTAATTTAATTTTTGTTTTACAACTATTAATAAATGCCAGTGATAGGTTTTTATTTGAGAGGTATTACTGCAAATAGAAGGCAGACATTAAGGGAAAAAATAGACATAAATACAACTGTGAGTTTAACTCAAATAGAAAAAACCACTATAGGGGTAAAGAAAAAAGAGGATGCGTTGAACATATCTTTTGAGTTTTTGACAAAGTATGAGCCAGATATAGGAGAGATGAAATTGGAGGGAAATGTTTTGTATATAGGCATTCATGTAAAGGAGGCTTTAAACTTGTGGAAAAAGGAGAAAAAGATTTTACCCGAGGTTGATGTTGAAGTGAAGAATTTTCTCTTTAGGAAGTGTATGACAATAGAAATAAATTTAGCTGAAGATATGAGTTTACCCCCTCCAATAATGTTTCCAAATCTTGTTTTGCCTAAAAGCGAACAAAGAGATATGAGATACATAGGATAGTTATGTACAAGCAGGTAATAATTTTGAGAAGAGACTTGAAGCTGTCGAAAGGTAAGGCAGCTGTGCAGGCATGTCATGCCGCGGTACATGCGTTTGAGTTAGCGAATTGGTATGTCATCAAAAACTGGGAGCAAAGCGGTGCAAAGAAAGTAGTGCTAGCTGTTGATAGCGAGGAGGAGATTCTCAAATTGCATAAAGAAGCTAAGAAACTCAAACTTCCTTGTTATCTTGTTAAAGACGCAGGATTGACTGAGATACCAGCAGGAACAATTACAGCCTTAGGTATAGGTCCTGAAGAAGAAAAAAAGATAGACAAATTAACCAGAAAGCTAAAACCCTTTTAAATTTTTTACTAAAGTTTTTAAAACCAAAAAAATTTCCCACGTTTTAAATAACCAAGCTATAGTTGCCATTGTATTTCAAAGCAGACAAAATTATTTTTATCGTAGCCAAATCTAAATCTCTTGGCGTTTCCCAATGTAAGTAAATCCTATTACTTGATACTTTAATAATAGTTTCGTTTGATTGTTGTGGGGGCACAAATATTATTTTTAAAACTCCTTCTTCTCTTGTAATGTTGTCGAAATTTTCTATTTCTCGTGCTTCAAAATTTTTTTCAATTATTAATGGACGCAAGCTCATATACATCTTTTTAAGTTTGTAAGTAAGCTCAAAAGCGGCCAATTGATAATATTTGTTGTAATTGTCATCTGGTTTAAACATTAATGTGATGTTTTGAATTTTATAATCCCAAAACTGTTTGCCAAGGATTTTTTCGTTTGGATATACCTTGATTTTTTCTGCTTTCTTCACGTCATCTCTAAACTCAAAAACTATATTTTTGTATTTCACATGTCTTACCGGTTTTAATGCGATAATGATTTGAATGAGTGTTAAGATTAGTAAAGATAGTACCAAAAGAAATGCCAAAGTCGCTAAAAATGTTTTTAGTTTTGTTTTTATTTTCATTAAACTCACATAAAGAGTTTATCACAAAATATAAAAGAAAAAAAGGCCAAAGTCAAGCCGAGATATGGTAAAGTTTAAGCGGGTCTAATTCCGCTTGCAGAGAGGCTTGTAACTTTGACTGCAGTATTATCGCCTAGTTGTTCATCAAATGTGTCGTATTGTTGTAACAAGCTGGTTGCCATTCTTGTTTGTTCTGCCTCCCAACCTGCAACTACAACGACAACTTGTCCCGGTTTGAAGACGCCGTCGTAAACTCTTATATAAGCTTCTCCTTCACCGAATGGCAAACGACCGGAACCACCATAGGTTGGGAATGGTAGACCCATTGCTTGAGCTGTTAGACTATTAACAGCTGGACCACCTACTAGGACGAGGTGTTTATCAACTGTTGTTGGGTCCACTTCTGTATCTAGTTTAGCGACAGCTGTTGTGACAGGAACCACTTTCTTGATTTTACCGCCTTCTGTTGTGGTAGATGTTCCACCTGGACCATAAACTACAACTTTAGCTTTGACTTGGTCAGCTGGAACATGCAAGACTACTTTATCAGATGCACCATTGTTGTCGGGGTTCTTCACGACAACACCATATACTGTTCTTAGATCATATTCTTTTGTACCTATCTCATTTCCGTTCCATTTTAACTCTTGACCTTCAGCATCACTTGCTTTTTGACCTAAACTGTTGATTGCATTACCAGATAATGACCATTCTGCTACTAAATCATCTAAATCAGGAGCATCGACTGTTAATAAATATTTGGTTGAAGTTGCGCTTTGCAGTTTCAACTTTAAATCTTCAGCTTTTGTATCTTGATAGTTTACATATGCTATATCACTCAATGTATCTGCATTAACTCTTCCGGCTTTTTGAACTTTGTTGTTAGTATCTACATAATACACATCAAATCCTGCTGGTGATGTGTTGTTATAGGCTATATATATTGTTTCTGTTCTATATTTATTTCCGCTTACTAATTCTTCCAAACCTTCTTTAGCACCAGGTGCTCTTATCATTAATACTTTAGAGCTTGGAGACCCTCCCGCATTTGACAAGTCAACTCCAGATTCAACAGAGAATTGATATTCTTGATAGGAGTTAACTGTCAAACTATCCAAGCAAACTCTTGCATA
>JANXDN010000016.1:611-7554 GCA_025058005.1 Candidatus Aenigmatarchaeota archaeon | reverse complement strand
AATAGCAGCCTTGGAAGAGATTAAGGAGAATGTGAAAAAATATCCTGTAGTAGGCATCGTAGACCTCTACAAAATGCCTTCTGAGCAGTTGCAGGCAATAAGAAAGGAGCTGAGAGGCGAGGTATTAATAAAAATGTATAAAAAGAAGATAATTCAAAAAGCTTTTTCAGAGCTAAACTTAAACAATTTGTCAAAACTTTACGAATATAATCCCAAACAGCCTGTGTTGGTTTTTACAAAAATAAATCCTTTTAAACTTTACAAACTTTTTGAAAAAAGCAAAACGCCTACTTATGCTAAAGAAGGTGATATAGCTCCTTATGATATTGTGGTCAAGGAAGGTCCGACAAAATTACCGGCAGGTCCAGTAATAGGAGAATTACAAAGGGCAAAAATACCAGCTATGGTTAAAGAAGGTAAGATACATGTTTCCAAAGAAACTGTTGTTGCTAAGAAAGGTTCTGTGATAACTGCTGAGCTTGCAGGTTTGCTTAAAAAACTGGAAATACAACCCATGGAAATAGGCGTAAATCTCTTGGCTGTATGGGAGAAAGGAATAATTTATGACAACTCTCTTCTTGCTGTGAATGAAGAAGAATACAAGAGCAAGCTAGTAAAAGCTTATCAAGATGCCTTGAAACTTTCTGTTGAGGTCGCGTTTGTTACACCTGAAAATGTTAGTTTGTTGTTACGAAAAGCATTTATGCATGCAAAATCATTAGGTTTAGAAGCCAATTTGCTTGAAAAAGGTATAGTGGAAGATTTGATAGTAAAAGGTGATATGATAGCAAAATTATTAAGTTCCAAGATAAATCTTAAGGAGGTGTAAAGAGTGGAATATATATACACCGCACTTTTGCTTCACTCTGTTGGTAAAGAAATTAACGAAGAAAATGTGAAAAGAGTGATAGAGAGTGCAGGGGTAAAGGCTGATGAAGCAAAGATAAAAGCCTTGGTATCTGCTTTGGAAGGTGTAAACATAAGTGAAGTAATAAAACAAGCCGCCATGCCGGTAGCTGTTGCTGCTGCGCCTGCTCCAAGTGAGGCAAAGGTGCAAGAAAAGAAAGAGGTTCAGGAAACCAAAAAGGAAGCTGAAGAGGCGGTTGCTGGATTGGCAAGCCTCTTTGGATAGGGTTTTTATGAAGTTTTTATTTTTGAAGTTTTGGTTAGTTTTTAAAGGTTTTAAATGCTCTAACACACTAGCATACCTCAAATAATCCCATTAATCTTCTTTGTCAAAATCAACGTCGAAGCGAACTGAAAAACACCTGAGAATATAAACAGAAACTTGAAACCGAAATAAGTGAAAATTGCTGTAGCAAGAAGAGCGGCTATACCATATGTTATGTAAGAAATGCTATCTATTAGTCCATATTCAAATCCTCTATTCTTTTTTGACGTTAACTCTGCTGTTAAAGCCTTATAAGCTGGGTTAAAGCATGCAGTCGCAATACCATTTAACACCTCTACTATTAATAACTGAAAAGCAAAACTAACGAGGCTATAGGAAATTGAGACTATGAAAGACAAGCATCCACCTATCATTATTAGCAAACTTCTATTCTTCTTGTCAGAGATTTTACCAAAAATAGGACTTGTTAAACCAACTGTTATCCAAAAAACTGCATAAGAATAACCTATTAAAGATGGGTCATTTAACACTTTTTCAACATAAATTGCATAATAAGGTCCTAGCACACCTAGACTGATGGCTATCAAAAACTCTACTAAAAGCAACAACTTTATTTCTCTTCTCATTTTTATTACCTTTCAGCCTAGATGCTTCGTCTATATCCATTCCAAACACAACCTAATTATTATAGGCAATAAAAACTATTTATGTTTTTTCAAAGAGACTTTAAAATTCAAATTTAACCTTTTAAAGCAAAAAAAATCTTCTAAAAACAAAAAGAAGTAATTTAATCCCATAAAAAACTATTATCTCTTTTCTCTATCTTTCTCAGCCACAAAACAACAAAAATTAGTATAGTGGTAAATATTGCTATTAAATAAAAACCTGCAGCTACAGCTATACCTATTCCAGCTACAGAAAATATAGACGCAGCCGTTGTAACACCCTTAACACTTCCAGAGCTCGCTATTATTGTGCCTGCGCCTATAAAGCCTATACCTGTCAAAACATTTGCAGCTATTCTCATGGGATCACTATCTTTGCTATTTAACCCTATCATCGTGACTAGGCAAGCAGAAACACAAACTATTATGTGCGTCCTTAAACCAGCAGGCCTATGTGCCTTTTCTCTTTCAAAACCTATTATCGCACCTAAAATAGCAGCAAGGACAAGACGAAGTAAAAAAATTGTTTCCGTCATTATAAATAATATTGTTTTTGTTCAAAAATAATATTATGGATTATTTTTTGCTAAATGCTGACTATGAATTAGAAGGTAACAAAGGTGTGATCTTGCTATATTGTAAAGACAAAAACGGAAACTTTAAGATAATCAAACAACCTTACAAATCATACTTTTACATTCTCACTAAAAGCCTAGAGAAAACTTTGAAAAAACTCGAAGAGCAAGGCATAAAAGATATGGAGGTTGTGGAAAAAATCCTGAATGGTGTGAGGAAAAAGTTGATAAAAGTTTATTCTGAAAACCCAAGAGAAATACCAAAAATTAGAGATGTAGTAAAAGAATGGGAAGAAGTTGAAGAGGAATACGAATATTCTATTTCATATGTTTACAAGTATTTACTTGATAAATCCTTAGAGCCGACGAGTTGGATTAGCGTTGAGGATGAAGTTAAACCCAAAAAATCTGATGAAATACCCCCGCTAACAATTATGGCATTTGATATTGAAGTAATAGAAGATGGGAAAGAAGAAAAGATAATTATGATTTCTATTGTTGATAATAAAGGAAGAAAAAAAGTATTATCTCTAAAAGAAATTGACTTGGATTTTGTTGAAAATTTTGAAGAAGAGAAAAGGATGATAGAGCATTTCTTTAAAAAAGTCAAAGAGATCGACCCAGATATAATATGCACTTATAATGGTGACGCTTTTGATTTTGTGAAATTAAAAGAGAGGTGCGAAAAATTAAAGATAAAAATGGCGATGGGTAAGGAAAATGAATTGGTGAAATTTGAGAAGAGGGGTCGAAGCTCTGCGGCATCAATAAAAGATAGAATACATATAGACCTTTTCAATTTTGTAGACCATATACTTTCCCCTTCATTGAAAACTGAAGTGTTGACATTAGATGAGGTAGCAAAAGAAATACTTGGAGAAGGCAAAATAAAAATGGATTTAACCGAAATAAAAGAATCTTGGACTCAAAAAAAAGATATAGAAAAAATCGCACATTATTGCTTGAAAGATGCAGAGTTAACCTTAGCATTAGCAGAGCATTTACTACCTCAAATATTCTCTTTATCAAGACTTACAATTTCTCTACCCTTCGACACGTCAAGATATTATTATTCTCAATTAGTTGAACATTTCTTGATGAGAAAGTCTTCAGAAGATAATAGAATAATACCCAATATGCCAAAATATGACGAGATAGAGATTAGGAGACTTTTACCTTCGTATACCGGTGCCATAGTCATAGAGCCAAAAACAGGTTTACATGAAAACATAGTTGTGTTTGATTTTCAAAGCCTTTATCCAACAATAATTGTAACCCATAACATCTCCCCCGAAACATTGAATTGCGGGCATACAGAATGCAGAATAAAAAACACTGTCCCAAATGGAAAGAATTATTTTTGTATTCAACAAAAAGGCTTTATACCAAGGCATTTGGAAGAAATAATTTATGAAAGAAGGAGAGTGAAAGAAGAATTAAAAAAATCGAAAGATGTTTTGCTAAAAAACTATCAACACTCTCTAAAAATAATAGCCAACGCATTATACGGTTATTTTAGCTACAGTGGCTCAAGATGGTTTTGTAAAGAATGCGGAGAAGCCTGCGCCGCTTTTGGTAGATATTACATTACAAAAGTGATTGAAAGCGCTAAAACCAATGGTTTTGAAATAATATATGCTGATACGGATTCTTGTTTTATAAAGATAAAGGACAATAAGCAGAAAGACGAAGTTTTAAAGTGGAACGAAAAAATCAACGAAGCTTTACCAGGCATAATAGAATTGGAATATAGAGATTTTTATCCCGTAGGTATCTTTGTTGCAAGAAAAGCAGACGAAAAAGGTGCTAAAAAAAGATATGCTTTACTAGACGAAAAAGGCAACTTGGAGATAAGAGGGTTTGAAACAGTGAGAAGAGATTGGTGTGAACTTGCTAAGAAAGTCCAACATGAAGTGTTAAAAATAATTTTAGTTGAAAAGAATTTGAATAAAGCTATAAAGTATGTTAAAGACGAGATACAAAGGGTGAAAGACGGCAAAGTTAAACCAACCGAACTTATTATTAGGACGCAATTAACTTCGCCTCTTTCGGCATATAAACAAATAGGACCTCATGTAAAAGCTGCTATGAAACTAAAAGAAGCTGGCATGCAAATAACTGAAGGGATGATAATAGAATACATAGTTGTTAAGGGTTCCGGTAGCATTTCAGAAAGGTCAGAACCATTTGAGTTATATAAAGGTGATTATGACCCAGAATATTATGTGAACCATCAAGTTTTGCCTTCAGCCTTGAGAGTTTTGCAGGCATTTGATATAAAGGAAGATTTGAATGTTTCTACAAAAAGTTTGCATCATTGGTTTAAAAAATAATTATATAAAAAAGTTAAACAATAATTAAAACATGAGTTTTGTTAAAGAATTTATAGACTTTTTGAAAGAGTATAAAGTTCTGGCTCTAGCCATCGCATTTATTATAGGTTCGGCTTTAACAACTTTAGTTCAATCTTTAGTGAATGATATATTGATGCCCATAATAACATTTTTTATTCCACAAGGTCAATGGAAAGAGGCGACCTTCATTTTAGGCCCGATAATGATTAAATATGGTTCCTTTTTGTCGGCAGTTTTAAATTTTGTTATAATTGCTCTAGTAGTTTTTTTGATTTCAAAAATAGTTAAGGAAGAAAAGATTGCAAAAAAGTAAAAATTATTTTAATTTTCTAAAACAATTACTCTTTTCATGGATAAAACTATAGAGGAAAAATATATAAAAGCAGGAGAGATTGCTAAAAAAGCGAAAGATTTGGCAAAAAAGGAGTTAAAGTCTGGTATTAGTGTACTTGAGTTTGTAGAAAAAATCGAAAGTTTCATCAAAAAAGAAGCCGGTTTAGCTTTTCCTGTGAATATTTCGATAAATGATTTTTCTGCACATTGCACACCAGATATAAATGATACTGCAATATTCAAAGAAGGCGATTTGGTAAAGGTTGATTTGGGTGTGCAAGTTGACGGATACATAGCTGATACAGCATTTTCTATTAAATTAGGTGAAAAGAATAACGTGTTAATAAAAGCTGCTGAAGATGCTTTGAAAGAATTCATAGACAACATTTCTCCGGGTAAGACAATAGAAGAAATGTCAAAACTAGTCGAGCAAGTCGTAGCAAGCTACGGGGTTAAAACAGTGAAAAACTTAGCTGGCCATTCATTACAGCAGTATGTTCAACACGGCGGATTATCGATCCCAAACACCTATGTAAAAAACAAGTACCAATTCAAAGAAGGTGATGTAATAGCAATGGAAATTTTCACAACAAATGGAGAAGGTTTTGTAGTAGAGTCTTCCCCAACTAATATTTATATGTTTTTAAAACAAGGTGCTTTGAGATTAGATGAATCAAAGAAAATTTTGAACAGGATAATGCAAGAGTATAAAACTTTACCGTTTGCAAAAAGGTGGTTAAAAGATTTGGCAACTCCAGTAAAACTTAACATGGCATTAAAAGAAATGGTAGAACGTGGTGTCTTGCGCGACTATCCACCTTTAAGAGAAAGAAGTAAAGGTCTTGTGGCACAAGTGGAGGAAACTATTATAATAAAAGACAAGCCCATAATTACAACTATTTGAAACACAACTAATATACAATTGAAAATTCTCTAAATTCATTTTTGAATTTTTCTTCCTTTACTTCAATTTTTGTAACTTGGGAACGCGGAGGTCCTTGTCTAAGAAATTTTACAAATTCTTCTATTTTATCTTCTTCGCCTTCAGCCACGACTTCTACTCTTCCGTCCATTAAATTCCTAACCCAACCTTTTATACCTAGTTCTTTTGCTTTTGTCATAGTGTTCCATCTAAAGTTTACACCTTGCACTTTACCAGAAACAAACACATGTACTCTCTTCATAATATAATCTTATAACATTAAATGTTAAAAATTCTAAACAATTTTAATAGACATTTATGAAATATGAGAAAGCGCCAGATGTAGAAGAGAGATTGAAGAAAATAGTAAAAAAATTAAATCAAACACATGTCGATGTAACCAGAGTCGTCTGCATTAGAAGTTATGGTTCAAAATCAAAAGCTATAGCAAGAATTTTGGGTTTACCAAAAATTTTTCAAATAGCACTTGACTGCAGTTCTTATTATGTTATAGAAGTTATAGCAAAAAAATATGACAAGTTGAGTGAGGAAGAGAAGGATAAAATTTTAATTCATGAGTTATTACACATACCGAAAAAGTTTAGTGGGAGTCTTCTACCACACAAGTATTTCAATAAAAAAATAGACAAAAAAACAGTCGAAGAATTGTATAAAATTTTAATCATCCAATAATATTTATTAAGAAATAAAAACAATAGTAGTTTTGATGTTATGATAGAGTTTTATATAAAAACAGTAAAAGATGATAGTTTGAAAAAAATAGAAAGCTTTAGAGATGGCTGCTGGATTAATGTGGAAGAGCCGACGCAAGAGGAAATAGAAAAAATTTCAAGAGATTTTAATATAGATGTTACATGGATAAATGATATTTTGGATATTGATTCTAAATCAAGAATTGAAAAACATAGAGATAATGTTTTTTTGCTTATAAGGATTCCATA
>JANXDN010000016.1:0-601 GCA_025058005.1 Candidatus Aenigmatarchaeota archaeon | reverse complement strand
AAGGATGAAGAGAACGAAATAACAACACTCCCTATGGGCATTATAATGACGGGAAATTATATTATGACAATTTCCTTTTTAAAAAATCAAATAATAGAAGATATAAAAAATGCAAAGTTCAAAGTTAACACAACTCAAAGATTAAGATTTGTTTTAAAAATATTTGAAAGGACAAATAGAAATTTTGAGAAGTATTTAGAATATTTGAGAAAAAGAGCAGAGGTTATAGAAGAGCAGGTATCACTATCTCTAACAAACAACGAAATATATCAATTGCTACAAATACAAAAAACATTAATTTATTTTAGTAGCGCTTTAGTTGCTAATGAAATAGTTTTCGAAAAAATTAATTCTGGTAAGATTTTTAAGATGTATGAAGAAGATAAAGACTTAATCGAAGATATTGTATTGTCAAACAGAGAAATTTATGAGAGCATAAAAATAATGAGGGATGTGTTGAGTAACACTCTAGATGCTTATGCTTCTATAGTATCTAATAATCTAAACATTGTTATGAAATTTTTGACATCCATGAGTATAATATTATCTTTCCCAATTCTGTTAGCATCTCTTTACGGAATGAATGTTCAGTTGCCGTTAC
>JANXDN010000015.1 GCA_025058005.1 Candidatus Aenigmatarchaeota archaeon | reverse complement strand
ATTTTTCGAGGCGATAAATATACAATTTAAATCCGAAGATGTGGTAAAATTGCTTAAAAAAAGATTTTTGTTTCCCCTAACTGTTGATTATATTATAAAAAACCCGGAAGATTTTGTTTTAGAAGAATTGCCTGATATAGTAATAACCGATTTGGAGCCATCGATTTGTAAAAACTACAAAGGCACAACAATAGTTTCTGTGTTTGACAAGAGCTATGAAATAAATCTTTACACAAGGGAAGTAAAAGAAATATAGAATGAAATATAAAACAACTTAAAAATCCAAATAGGTTTAAAAATAAAACATGGCAATAGAGATGCAAGTTCTCGATGTAGATTATATTATGCTTAACGACCATCCAACAATAAGAATTTTTGGAAAAACAAGTGATAAAAAGTCGATCACAGTGTTTGTAGAAGATTTTTTCCCTTATTTTTATGTGCTCACGAAAGAGGAAAAAAATGAATTCTTTTTGAAATATTTGAAGGAAAATTACAAAAATCTTTTAGTAAAAGTAGAGCAAGTAGAAAAATTTCTCCCAATAGGTTTTTCTCAAACACCCACAAAACTGTGGAAGATAACCATCAAAAACCCATCTCTTGTGCCACAGATGAGAGATGATTTAAAAACAAAAAATTTTGTTGAAGATGTTTTTGAAGCAGATATACTGTTTAGAAACAGATTTATGGCAGATAATGAAATTACTGGTATGGGTTGGTATGAGATAAAAGGTGTCGGAGCAAAAACTTATACAGTTAAGACCGACATGTCAGTGACATTAAAGGATATAAGGCCGATAGAAAAAAATGAAAACGCCCCACTAAAGTATTTGAGTATAGATATAGAAACGTATTCAGAAGAGGCGGGCATGCCAGATTCTTCCAAAGATCCTATTATTATGGTGAGTTTGTTTTTTTGTCCATCATATAAAGACAAAAATTCTATGGTATTAATCGCAAAAAGAACCAAAGTCAACAGTGAAGATACTAAAACATTTAATGATGAAAAGGAACTTTTAGAGGAGTTTTTGAAAATTGTTGACGAGTTTGATCCCGACATAATTGTCGGGTACAACAATACGAATTTTGATCTACCTTATATTGAAGCAAGATTGAGAGTAAATAATTTGCCTAGAGCGTTGGGAAGATGCAATCAAAAAAATATGAGTATTACAAAACTATCTTCTGTAACCACTGTTACAGTGCCTGGTAGAGTTGTAGTAGACGTGTATGCTTTAATAAAAGAAGCTGTAAACAAGTTTGGTTTGTACAAAGGGTTAAAGAGGTTTAGTTTAGGAGACGTATCGCAAACTATTTTAGGTGAAACCAAAGTTGATGTAGCTCACAGCGAAATAAGCAAGTTTTGGAAAGACGATGGCGACAATTTTGTTAAACTGATAAACTATAGCAGAAAAGACGCAGAATTACCTTTCAGAATGTTAATGGAGTTAAATATGTTAGACAAGTTTTTTGAGATAAGTAAGGTAACTGGTTTGATTTTGCAAGATGTTCTAGATGGAGGTGAGGCGGCAAGAATAGAACAACTTTTGCTTAGAGAGTTCAACAAAAGAGGTTTTATAGTGCCAAATAAACCTGACACCCAAGAGTTGAATAGAAGAAACGAAGAGAGAATAAACTATGGATTAAAGGGAGGTTTTGTTTTGGCGCCTGAGATAGGTTTGCACGACAAGGCTATAGTATATTTGGATTTCAAGTCCATGTACCCAAGTATAATGATATCGTTTAATATTTGCCCCACTACATTGTTAAAAGATAAACATAACCAAGTGGAAAGTATTATTACACCATTTAACACAGTTTTTGTTCACCCCAAGGTTAGAAAAGGTATAGTACCAGAAATAGTAGAGTATCTCATAAAAACAAGAGATAAGATAAAAAAAGAAATGAAAAATGTGAAAACAGAACAAGAAAAAAGATATCTCCATGCAAAACAATATGCCTTTAAAACAGTAGCAAACGCCTTTTACGGCTATACCGGTTATTTAAGGGCGAGGCTCTATGTGCTCGAGATCGCAAACACAATAACGGCAACTGGTAGAGAGTTGATCAAAAAAGCAAAAAATATTGTTGAAACCCAAACACCTTATAAAGTGGTTTATGCTGATACAGATTCTGTGATGGTCAAACTTGATACAGACGATGTCAAAGAAGCATTTAAAATAGGAAATGAAATTGCACAATTAATAAACAGCAACATAGGTTATGGCTTGGAAATGAAAGTGGAAGGTGTGTTTAAGACGATGCTTATATTGAGTAAAAAAAGATATGCTGGTTGGAGTTTTGAAGAAAATAATGGCACTTTTACTGACAGTATTGTCACCAAAGGCATAGAGACAGTGAGAAGAGACTGGTGCAATTTAGTTTCAGAAACTTTACAAGAAACCTTAGAAATAATATTAAAGGAGAATGATGTGAAGAAAGCTTTGAGTTTAGTTAAAGAAAAAATAAACAACATAAAAAAAGGCAAGGTGGATATTAGCAAGCTAGTAATCACTAAGAGTATTTCAAGATCATTAAAAACTTATAAAGGCATACAACCTCATGTCGAGTTACTTAAAAAAATGAGAAGAAGAGACCCATCTTCAGCTCCTGGGATAGGTGATAGAATAGGTTATGTTATTATAAAAGGTACAGGGCAAGTTTCTAAGAGAGCAGAGGATCCTGAGTATGTAGTGAAAAACAAAATACCAATAGATTCTGATTATTATATTGAAAACCAAATTTTACCACCCTTAGAGAGGGTTTTCGAAGCTTTAGCAATAACAAAGTCAGAAATCTTAGGTGCTGGAAAACAGTCAGGACTATCAGAGATAATAGTTAACGGTAGCAAAGACGAGTATTTGGAATATCTTGAAGAAAGAGACGGTTTTGTTTGTGTTTCTTGCGGCAATATATTGCAAAGAGTGCCGATTAGCGGAAGATGTGATAGTTGCAAAGGAGAGCTAGTTTTCTATAAAGGAGACAAAAGATCAAGAATATTGTTGGTTTCATAAAAACTTCACATACACTTCACGTAGAGCATATAAAGTCAAAGTTTACTGGATCTAAAAGTTTTTCCATCAGAATTTTCTTATTTTGGTTTTCAAAACCTATTTTTTCCAAATATAACTGCAAGTTATGTTTTCCGAAAATTTCTAACACAAAGTTGTTACCACTTTTGTAAACCATCGATTTTATACCCTCCATTCTCAGCAACTCTTTTATCTTTTTTAAACCATTCTCATTTACTGAACATAATCTCATTACCCTTTCCTTCCTACCCTTTCTTTTTCTTGCCTTTAAACTTCCAGCAAAATCAAACACACCTCTCAAAAAACCTCTCCTAAAATCATTAGACGTGAAAGCACGTGAAGGTACATCCCATTCACGCCTACCAAGCTTTAAATCTATACTTTCTTGCGATATTTTCAAAACAATTATTTCACTTGTTTTACCAGATAACCTTTGTCTTTTATATGTCTTTATTTCTCCTAAAATAGAAAGTTTTTGTTTAGCTATGCTTTGTAAAAATTCATCTGAGGTTTCCACGTGAATAGAACTCTTAGATTTGACGCCTTTAACCACTAAGATGCCGTAAGCATAACCTAAAATTTCCATCAAATAATTGTTTGTTTTATACATTTAAAATTATAGCCTAAAAGGGGTAGGGGTTTATTTCACGTGCAACATTTTGTAGACCACGTGAACTAAAAAACAAACAAATTAACCTGTGAGTAAAATAACAAGGTCGGTAATATCAAAAATCCCATGTTGCTAGTCCTTTTAACGTTCAGTAATATAGGCAAAATTCCCAAGGCTGTTGATATGAATACCAAGAAAAGACCCCATAAACCCGTGAATAATATTACCATTATAGTAATAACAAAAATAATAGCCCTTGAAAGTTTTTTATAATCTATTTTTTCAATAAATGCAAGAAAACTTTTGGCAAAGAAAAAACAGAAGATAGAGGACACGCCTACAGAGAATAATACAGCACCAAAAAATAGTAAAATATATTCTTTGATTTCAGTTACAGCCAAACACTCAGCCAACCCACTCCTTATTTTATTTGTGGTCACTAGCATCAACACAGCTAGAAGCATGTTTGCCATGTTTATGCTTGCCAAGGAGCTTAAGATGCTTTCATCGTCTGCTTTAGAGATTAGCGAGAGCAACAAACCCACTTGACTCTCTCCCGCGCCAGGTAAAACGCCAGATACCAAACCACCTAATATACCTAAAGCTATGGCTTTGAAATTTATCTTCACAGAGGCTTCACGTGTATCTTGCTTCGGCATTAATCCTTTAGAGCTAAATATAAGGCCAGGCAAACCAAAAAGGCCTGTTAAAACACAGAACAGAACTTTGTCATAACTTAAAAATTTTGAGTTTAATGTTACTAAACCCAAAACACCAGAGATTAGGAAAAGCAGTGCAGCGTAAACTCTTCCTATACCTTTTTCGGTGAATATCATTATAAGAACTAATGTGAAAAGAAAAACATGAACAAAAGGTTTTGTGGTTTTTTGAACAAAAGGTAAGACTATATAAAAAGTTGGTAGTAAAGCAAAAATTATTATGCTTACTAGCAGTAAAGAGATTAAGCTAATTGTCAGTGCCTCGAACCCCCTTCCTTTTAGCACAAGCTTGTGAGCTGGTAAGATGTTTGCTACAGTATTTGCATCCGGCAAAGAAAGAAACAGAGTTGGTATATAGCTAAAGGCTAAGTTTGATGTTGCTAGCGAGGCAACAAAAACGATAAACGAATCAGGCTCTAGTGCAAAACTTAAAGAAAACAATAGAAAATAGAGTTGATTTGGGTGTAAACCCGGCAACAAACCGGCTAAAGCGCCTATAAAAACACCAAAAAAACAAAAAAACAAAAAGTCTAACATAAGATTTTACTTTGTCGAAGCTAGTCTATATATGGCTTTTAATGCTACTACTAGTGCTGCTGGTGCAACAAATGCTCTTAAGTTTGCTAGTGCATCTTCCAATATCTTACCAACAGTTGCACCTAATACATCACTTAAACCTGCTGCACCTACTAGGAGCAAAGCTGCTGATGCTATTAAGAATGAATCTGTTTCTTTTGATGTTACTGTGGTTGAACCTACCACTAAACCTAAAACCATCAACAGTAGGCTCAACACCGCATACTCAGCTACTACGCCTAGGCCTTGTAAAAGCCCAAGCACTAACGCAAGCAATACGCCTGCAAGGAAGGCCCATTCTCCATATTTTTCTGCTGCCATGTCACCCCCACGTGTAATTATTGTTTTGAATAAAAATAAAATTAACTCTTACTACTGATTGATGCAAATATTGGCACCAATTCAAAAGTTGATTGAATAAAACACACATAATTTGTCAAAGCATATGTTTTATAAACTTTGGTTTTCAATTTGTGTTTATGATACCTGGAGCTGTAGACCCAAAAAAAGTTGAACAAATGTTAAAACAGCTTGGAATGGAGATGGAGGAAATAAAGTCTACCCAAGTGATAATAAAATCCGACACAGGAGATATAATAATTGACAATCCACATGTTGTTAAAACAACTATGAGGGGCCAAGTAATTTATCAGGTTTCTGGAAATGTTAGACAACAAATATCACCAGAAGACATACAACTAGTTATGGATCAAACAGGAATAAGAGACGAAGAGAAAGTGAAAAAGGCTATAGAGGAAGCAAGGGGCGATATAGTAGAAGCAATAATGAGGTTAAGAGCATAGATTTATGTTTTTAAAACATAAAATTACATGATGATAGAAATAGCGATAACTTTTTTGATATCTTTTTTTGCGTGTTTATTTTTGACGAAAATTTTCATAGATTTGTTTTACAGAAACGATATAATTGCTCTGGATTTACATAAAAAAGACAAACCACGAGTTGCTAATAGCGGCGGCGTGCCAGTAATGTTTTCTGCTGTTTTAGGCTTAATGTTTTTTATTGCTTACCAAGTATTTGTACACAATTCTCAAGAAAATTTGGTTTATTTGTTTGCCGCTCTTTTGACTGTGTTACTCATAGGTTTGGTAGGTTTTTTCGATGATTTGAATTGCAAAGAAGTTATAGAAGGTAAGAGTGAAATAAGAAAAGGATTAAAGCAATGGCAAAAACCTTTACTGACATTAATAGCTGCAATCCCTTTAATGGTTGTGAGAGCGGGAAATACGACAATGACATTGCCTATATTTGGTCCTGTAGATTTTGGTTTGGCATACCCACTTTTTATAGTCCCCTTTAGCGTTATGATAGCAGCTAATGTTGTTAACATGCTTGGTGGCTTTAATGGTTCTGAAGCAGGAATGGGCTCTGTATACTTTTTTTCTTTGGGTGTTTTTGCGTTACTAATGGGCAGAACAATAACAGCAGCAATATATTTTTCTATGCTAGGCGCACTTTTAGCATTTTTAAAATATAATTGGCCGCCAGCAAAAATACTCTCTGGCGATAGCATACAATATGTTATGGGCGCTGCTGTAATATCAGGGGCAATAATAGGAGATATGGAGAGGGCTGCATTTATAGTTTTAATACCCTTTTTCATCGAAGCCCTTCTAAAATTAAGGTCAGGCTTAAAGGCATCATGCTTAGGTAAGTTAAGAAAAGACGGTAAACTAGAGCCGCTATATGGAAGAAAAATATATTCTTGGACTCATATAATAATGAATTTGGGTAAATTCACTGAAAAACAAGTTACTATTGCTTTGATACTACTAGAAGCTGTTTTTTGTTTTTTGCTTTTTATTTATTTGTATTTAATAATTTAGGGTCGTATTATAATGAACCTTAGATATCTCTTAAGACCAGAGGAGCAAAGGAGGGATTTGATAGCTAAAAACATAAAAAATGGTGTAGTTTTAGATTTAGGGTCACAAGAGGGAGATTTGCACAACTTTTTGAAGGAGAATGTAAAAAACTCTGAAATTATGGGAATAAATATTGTGAAAAACAAGAATGTTGACGTCCTGAATAATCTCAATTTTGGTATTTGTATAGCAGACAATAGTGTAGATAGCATTGTGGCAGGCGAGGTAATAGAGCATCTTTTAAATCCGTTTGGATTTTTACAAGAGTGTTATAGGATTTTAAAAGACAAAGGAAGACTCATAATTACAACTCCCAATATGACGAGCTTGACATATATATTAAAGATACAAAGTATAAGAAGGAAATTGTCAATATATGAAAGACAAGATCCACACTTGTACGGATTTTCTATGGAAATGCTAGAGCTATTACTCGAAAAAGCTGGATTTAAAATTTTAAACAAAAAATATCTTGTCGTGGGCTGGAGGAAAAACATTTTGTTTAGAGTAATTTGTTATCTTTTTAAAAATATTAGACCTACATTGTTTATAGTTGCAATGAAAGATGATTCTTATGGTTAAGGTTTCCGTGATAGTCCCGGTAAAAGACGATAAAAGGTTAATTGATTTAATAAAAGCTTTAGAGAAACAAACATTCAAGGATTTTGAGGTTTTAATAGCAGATGATTCGGAAAAAAGAATTTTTAACGGCAAAACAACACTCAATTTAAAATATTTTCATGTAAAACCCATGAAAATTGCAGAAAAATTACATTTCTTAGCTGAGAAATCAAATTCAAATTTAATAGCAATCACAGAAAGCGATTGTGTGCCTTCTGAAA
>JANXDN010000014.1 GCA_025058005.1 Candidatus Aenigmatarchaeota archaeon | reverse complement strand
CTTGCTAACAATGTATGGTATAAATTTACCAAACATAATAGAAAAAATTAGAGAAATAAAGGATATGTTAATTATAGTTGGCAGCGAGAAAGTTCCTGCAGAAATATATGAATTAATAGACTATCAAGTTGCAGTCACACTCCAACCGCATAGCGAAGTAGCAGCTTTAGCAGTGTTCCTCGATTATTACTTTGAAGGTAAGGAAATGGAAAAAGAATTTGAAAACGCCAAAATAAAAATAGTTCCAAAAGAAAAAGGTAAAAAAATCATTGAGTTGCAATAAAAATTCCATTTAATTCAATCTTTCCAATTTCTTCAAGATTTTTCAAACTATTTGCCTTTATCATTTTGTCTGATATAGTGTATAAAACGTCGTCAATATACAAAGATCTGCTTATTTGGTTCATCCAAGACCCATCTTTCCCGTGATCTATCTTCCCTATTTGGCTTATACCATTATCTAAGCTTACATTAAAAACAATAGCGCCTTGCCATGGATAAAATCTTGTGCCTGAAGAAATAGTTGCAGGTATGACAAGCAATTGTTTTTCTTTACTAAACAAAAACGCTTTATGTTCATATGTTGCTTCTGAGTATGAACCAGCTTCACCAAACTTATAAGAGTGTAACTCTTTGGGTGAGGAAAAATCGGTTACATCAAATATCGAGATTTTTAGTCCTTTAATTCTCCCTTCTTCATCAGCATCTCTACCAAAACCGATCAAGTGGTTATCATCATAAGGATGTATGTAATCTGAAACTCCAGGAATTTTCAAGTAACCAAGTATTTTTGGTTCCTCAGATAAATCTATCACAAAAAACGGGTCAATTTGTTTAAAAGTAACCAAGTATAGTTTGTTGCCAATAAATCTGCTTGAATAAATTCTCTCACCAGGCGCTATTCCTTCTAACTTGCCTAAAAGATTTAGGTTTTCGTCAAATACATATACGTTATTTTCTTCCTCAAACCCAATAGTTGTGGCTATTCTAAATTTGCTTTCATACTCATCCATAGAAAATTGGTTTAGTATGCGACCGTTAACTTCTGTTTTACCTTTAAATTCTATATTTAGCCTATCTACATGCAGTTTGTTGATTATGGTTTTTTCTTTTTGTTTTGAAATCTCTTTTTGAAAACTCATATAATTTTCGTTTAGTTTCTCGTAAAAACTATCAACTTCTTCTGGATGTTCATTCAAATATTGATAAATGATTTTTTGGATTTCCATCATTTTTTCGTCTTTGTTTAAGGGAGATGATTTTATCCTTACTATTTCATCTCTTAACTCTTGTGGCGAAGAGGCTATTATCACTTTATCTAAAAACTCTTCGTAAAAATCATAAATGTTGAAATATTTTGTGTAAGCTAAATACAAATTTTCCTTGGACATGTAAATTGTTTGAGTGTTGCCTATCAAGAAAGTTTCAGTATTGTGTTCCATTGTTTTGAGATCCAAAGACAAAACAATCGTAAAAGAATATGAAGTATCAGGGTAATCAAAATAGTATACTTCTTCTGCCCTAACACTTTTACTTTTTCCATCAATAGTGATTATTGGCAGTGGTATTGGTTTTGGTGGAGCATAATAAATATTTTGGGCAAAAATCACATAAACATAATCATCTATCATTCTTGATTGCAAATAATCTCCAGTTATAGTTATGCTTTTAACTAAGTGAGGAGCGTTTCTGTTTGTTATATCATAAACATTCACAAAGGAAGATGAATAAAATACAGGAAATTCTGGTATAGCAATATAATTATAGTTTTTATGGCCTAAAACAACCAAATAATTATCCTTTAAAAAAATTTGTGTTGGCATATCCTTCATCTCTATTTTTGAAACTATTTTCATTTCTTCTGTTGGATATGCTTTAACAATGAAAACCTCATTTCCTTTTACAAGATATATATATCCTCCATCTGTTTTCACTATGTCAGCTTCGTCGACGCCTTCGACTTGTATATTTGTTTTGGAATAATCTACTTGCATTTCTTTTTCTCTTTCAATCATTACCCATCCTTCATCAAACATCCTAGGAAATCTTGTTGGAACAGAATTAGATTTTATAAAATTGTGCAACTCTTCATAACTTTGAAACTTTTTCAGTTCTTTATATTGAGTTTTAGGAGATAAAGCTATAAACAAAAGTATTGATAGTGTTAAACACAAAACCAACACAATCAAAATTTTTTTATCCATGTTTTCTCACCTTTAAAAAGTAGGCTATAATTCCTATGACTCCAAGAAAAATAAAAATATATGGAAGAATTGAAGTGGCAGTTTCAATTTTTCTTGTTATATAAACTCTTTCTGTTGAAATGCTAGAAAAACGAAAAGCTATATTTCTATAAAACAGAAGAACACCTACTATTAAGCTCATAACAGAAGACGGCAGAATTAGTTGATATAGTTTCGGTCTTCCTTCTAAAACTCTATAACCTTCCTTAGTTAATGAGTAAAAAACCCATTTTCTTCCCGCCGTTTCATCTTTTGCGACTAGACCAAATTTTTCCAATTCTTGCAAGTGTTCGACTATGGTAGATTTCCCCTTGTTCAATCTTTTACTCAAGTCTGTAGGTGTTATTCTACCTTTAGTCAACTCGTTTAAAATCTTCATTTTAGTTTCAGAAGCTAAAATGTTCAACAAATCTTTTTTCGGCATAATATGATTATTAATCAAAATATATAAAAATAGTTTTGTTTTTGTTCGGTTAAATCCGAATCAAGTCACATGTATGACAATACTCTCTTGATGTTTTTGGCAATAAGATTCGGCTTTAATTTTTGCATCAAACTTCCCACTTTTGATAGGACTAATATATACAAATATTTCCTCAGTTTCATTTTCATTCAATCTCATTTTTTCCGGCTTTATAACACTCCATTTTATGCCGTCAACGCTTAACCTAAACTCATCTTCAATTCCCTTATTGCTTAAATAACCTTTTACAAGTTTACCCCTTCCAACTTCTGTATAAATTTCGTCATACTCCAAAATTAATTCTGAATAAGAGTTGGTACAATTTGTAAAAAAAAGTTTTTCTATCAATATTACAACAGAAATGAAAGCTAGCAATGCAGATAAGAATAAAAGTATCCATGAAATCGATTTTACCATATTATATCACTCTAAGAGCAAGTAATACAAAAAACAAAAAGTCAATTATCGCAAGCAATAAACCGGACACAACAATTGCATACCCAATTTTCGACCTCACTTTTGCTTCCAAGGCAAGAACTAAAAATAAAAGGGCATTTGCTAATAGTAAAATTTCTACCATCATATTTTATTCCCTCATAACGAACAAATATATGAAACCAAATATCATTATAGTTACAAGCACACCAATTATGACAGCGACAAGAGTTTTATTTTTCAAAAAACTTTGTATTTTATTTTCTTTGACCTCAGTAGAAACATTCTGTTGAATTTCTGTAATGTTTTGGATCTCATCTTCTGGCCTTATCGGTAAAGTTTCATACACATTTATTGTGACATTTTCTATATCTATAGCTTTTGCAGACTCAGTTTTTATTTGAGTATCAAACCTTCCCTTCATACCATAAAGAGGACTGTAGTAGATAAATACATCTTCACTTTGTAAACTCTTTAAAGATACATTTTGCGGTCTTATCGAAACCCATTCAATATCAGAAGATATTTTATATACATCGTCCTTACTTCCTGTGTTCAAGAGCTTTGCCTTTATCATTTTACCGGTTCCAATTTCAATATCTATTTTATTTGTTTCTAACTGTAAATCCACGCCATAACATTTGTCAACAAAAAATCTCAACACACCACTTTCTGTTTTTGTTTTTCCTTTGACTGAAAAGGACAAATCTATTATGCCAGCTTCGTTAGATGAAAAGTTTAGCCCAAAAATCTTTGTCTCATCTTTTTTAATACTCATTCTTTGTGAAACATTCAACGCATCTATTAATAGTTCATATTCATCGTCTCTGCTACCTATGTTGTTAACTGCAATGTTAAACTTTACATCTTCGCCTATACATGCTCTCACTTCTTTTGGGTAAGATGTTTTAAAGTTATAACAATTCTCTCTATATATAGTGAAAATTTTTCGCACTTTTGCATAGCTATTTAGAGATTGTGCTATTATTTCGAGATTATATTTTCCTTCGCTAGCCTCACATGCCTTGTCCAAATAGACTATTATTTCTTTGCTTTCAGATGGTTTGAGTTTCACTCTATCTTCTTTTATGTTGCCGCCAACAATAGAAAGTTTTACATCTTCATCATATCTTCCGTTATTTTTCAAAGTAATAGCAAAACTTGATTCTTCACACAAACAAGCAGAAACATTTTTCGGAAGTAACAAAACCAAACTATGTTCGGCAATAACATTCATCTTAAATTCCTTGCGAGTTTTTGAATTTCCAAGAAACGAAATTATTCCAGTATAATTTTTTGGTTCCTCAAAACAGTTTGCCGTGATGAAAAGGTAAACATTCTTACTTTCTTTTGGCTTTAAAACTATTGACTCGTGACTTACACTATACCAACCTTCAGGTATGCCTTCAACAACTATATAAAAAGTATCTTCCTTTTCGCCTGTATTTGTTAGCTTGAAGTCAAAGGTAGCTATGCCACATTGAGGAACATTTATTTCTGGTTGTTTTATTTCCAATATCGAGTCATATTCTTTTGCTGATACAAGAGTTAAAAAAAATGTCAAAACGATATATATTAAAAATTTGAACTTCATTTTTATCTAAAAATAAAAGTGCAAATAAAAGATTTAACCTTTATAAGAAAAAATTTATTAAAATTTGCTTATAGAAAATAGAAAAGTGTATGCCTCGGTAGCTCAACTGGTAGAGCGGCTGACTTGTAGCTGATCTTAGGATACAAGATGACTGTGAGAGATCAGCGGGTTATGGGTTCGAGTCCCATCCGAGGCTAACCTTGCTACATTCTATGTCCTAAACAACAAAAATTAGCTCAACGTGACGTTTTTATACATACATTATCAAAAGTTAAGCAGCAAAACACATTTTTAATAACGCATTAAAAACAAATTACGGCTTAAATTAATATTAATCCAAAAAACATCAAATAAATTATGCCAATTTTCACCAACATCTTTCTCGGTATGGCACTTACAATTATAATATTTAACTTGTTTTACATGCTTTCAAAAAAGAGAAGTTTGCACGTTAGCCACATCTACCTCACAGCAGTTATAGGAGGTGTCTTAGCGGTTTTGCCAAACTTACTCTCGTTATTAGGCATAAACTTATCAGGTTATGCATGTAACATTTTCTTTTTCAACTGCTATCTAAGAGAGTTGGATGAGCAGACACTTTCTACAATTTCAAAGATGTTAAACAACATAATTGGTGGCATGTCCATAGGATTAATGTTTTTCGAATTGGCATATTTTTACAATAAAAAAGTAAGAGACGCACCGGACTTGAAGTATTTTTATATATTTTCGTTACTGGGCGCAATTATTTCGTTATTTCCAACAATATTGCGTTTGACAACAAAATACGAAATGCCAGAATTGGTATGTAATCTCTTTTTCTTTAACTGTTTAATACAAAAACTTGATCCTGTAGGCACGGAAGCATTCTCTTTCATCTTTTTTTCCCTATTTTTTATAACCATAATAATAGTTTCTTTATTGATAAAAAAAGAAAAGAAAAGCTATATGTTGCCAACTATCGAGTAAAAAGCAAATCCATGTCCATCTTGTTCAAAAAAAATCTAAGAGGTTTACCTAATTTTAACAGAGCAGAAAAAGTATTATTTGGCATAGAGTGAAGGAGTTTATGAAGCAGCAAGCCTCTTTTTATTGGTCTCTCTAAAACCATTCTCCACTTAAAGTCATATTCCTTTTCAAGAAATTTTCTGTCATATCTTTTGCTTTTCACTGCATTAAAACAAGCTTTAGCAGCGATATGAGAAGCTATTAATCCATATATTATGCCACCGCCAGAATAAGCTTTTATATGCGAAGCAGCATCGCCAACGAGCAAGATATTATCAGACACAGAAGTTTTTATTAACCCATATCTTATTATGCCAGCTACTATATCTTTTTTTTCACCATTTTTTCCAAATCTTTTACGCACAAAATTTTCAAAGTAATAACCTACGTTTATTTTACTTGCTATGCCAACTCTTGCCCACTCATCATTTTCAGGAATTACCCAACCAAAAAAATCAGGTGTTATAGTCTTGCCAAACCATAATTCAACGATATTATCGCTAAAATCCCCTCTAATTGTTTGTTGATAGCCTATTACATATTCTTTTGGCATCTCTATTTTTGCTAGTTTGGCTACAGTAGAATTAGGACCATCTGCGCCGACAAGAATTTTTGTCTTTATAGTGCTAGAAGAGGTATGTACTAATAAAAAATTACCTCTCCTTTTAAAATTTTCAAATTTCACCCCAGTTTGAATTTCACAACCTCTTTTAATAGCTAGTTTAGCTATACCCTCATCTAGCTTTTGTCTGTCTATAACATATACAGGCTTTGGAGATTTTAACTCTAAAAATGTTTCATTATCGCCAAATATCCTTGCTTTATAAACCTTATTCACAACTATTTCTCTTTCTTTTAAACCAGATAAGCTAATTATTCTATGACTATTTATGCCACTGCATTGCACAGGTTTCCCTATTTCTTCATGTTCTTCTATTAGGAGTACACTTAAACCAAGAGAACTTGCTAACTCAGCTGTTTTGCAACCTGCTGGCCCGCCACCTACTATTACAACATCATAAAAATTTTTTAACATTTACAATTATTTTTAAAGAATAACAAGAAATATATTAGGATTGCAAATTCAGGGGGCTGTCATATAACCAGGCTATTATGCCAGGCTCCAGATTAAGGTTTGTAGATGGAGCGTTGACGCTCGGATGATAAGAAGAAACCTGGTCATCGGGGTTCAAATCCCTGCAGCCCCAATTAATGCTTGAAAACGATATTTTCTTTTAACCCTAATACTTTTAACAGGTATTTAAATAATAACCACTTTTTCATCCATATATGATTGGTAAGAGTGCGATAAAGTTAAATTTATTTCTTTCAATTAATAGAGTGATTAATTAAAACAAAAACAAAAAAAACGAGGTGAAGAAACTTGGCAGAGAAAAAAAAGACAGAAAGCACAACAAAATCTGATGAAAATATAATCTATGTAGGTAAAAAACCTGCAATGTCTTATGTATTGGCTGTGATGACACAATTTACAGCCGGTGCAAGAGAGGTGCAAATAAAAGCGAGAGGCAAGTCCATTTCGAGAGCAGTGGACGTTGCCGAGATTATAAAAAACAAGTTCCTATCTGACGTAAAAGTGAAAAACATCGAGATAGGAACTGAAGAGAGAGTTATGAACGGTGGAAACAAGGTAAATGTTTCCACGTTGAGCATTTTGCTCTCAAAGGCTTGAAGCCTTTTTTTATTTATTTTTTTATTCACAAACGAGTTAACTTTATAAATCATCAATTCCCAATTAATTCTCATAATCATTCAAACGAAAAGCTTAAAAGCTTTTCTATATTTACTTATAGGTGATAGTGTATGAAGTTCAAATCATTTAAAGGAAATCAATGTCCAGAGTGTGGCAGCACACAATTCTTGGAAGATGAGGCAAGAGGAGAGCTTATTTGTGCTAGTTGCGGGTTAGTGTTAAAAGAAGATATGATAGATAGAAGCCAAGAGTGGAGGGCGTTTGATTCAGAACAAATGTCAGAAAGAGCAAGAACCGGAGCACCATTAACA
>JANXDN010000013.1 GCA_025058005.1 Candidatus Aenigmatarchaeota archaeon | reverse complement strand
ATCATTCTCAAGCTCAATTAGTCTTTGCATTCTTTCAGAAATAACTATTTCAACTTCTTTCAATTTTTGCTCAACCCTTTCCAAATTAGCTTTGGCTTTTTCTTTTTTCTCATTGTATTGGCTTATGCCAGAAATATCATCTATAATAAATCTTCTCTCTTCTGGAGTCATTTCTATAATCTCGTTGACATCACCCTGCATTATTATGTTGAAACCTTCTGGATGAATTCTTGCTGCTGAAAGAACCTCAAGTATTTTTTCTCTTGTGGTTGTTTTTCCATTAAGTTTGAACAAGCTCATACCATTTTTACTAATTTTTCTTGTAATTGAGATCTCATCATCTTCAAAAGGAAAAATTTTGCTCCTATTATCTAGCCAAATAGTGACCACAGCATAATCAGCTGGAGCATGTATTTTGCTTCCATGATAAATTAAATCATGCAATCTCTCTGCTCTTAATGATTTCATAGAAGTTCTTCCTAAGACAAAACAAACAGCGTCAAGTATGTTTGTTTTACCAGAACCATTTGGTCCACTAATCACAGTTAAACCTGGAAAAAAAGGTATTGAAACTCTTTTTCTAAATGATTTAAAACCTTGCATGCTTAGTCTAGTTATTCTTGTCTCTGCCATAAAACATCAACAATCAAAATATTAGTTATCCTTTTCTAAATTTAAAAAGGCAGATAATTATATTTTCTCTTCTTTAATTCACCTAAGATTAGGATAGAGGATGCTACGATGAGAGATATTAAAAATTCTTTAAAACCTATAGGCTCTAGACCCATTATACGCAAGAAAGTTGGATTGAATATGGCTACTGTTTGAAGTAAGACGGATATGGAGAAGAGTGTTACAAAGGTAATGTTGTCTTTGAGCTTCATCTTGAAAATAGATGTTCTTTCCGATCTGCAATTCAAAGCATTGAAAAGCTCAAACCAAATCATGGTATTAAAAGCAATTGTGCCAGCGGTTGCCAAACCTTTTTTAAAGAAGAAGAAATAAAGAGAAAAGACGCATACAAACATCAAAGTAGATAGGCTTATAATTCTTTTGGCAATTTTTCTATCTAAAAATCCTTGTTTTGGATCCTTTGGTTTTTCCTTTAACAAATCTCTTTCTCCCCTTTCAAAAGCAAAACCTGTTGCCGGTATACCTTCTGTGACTATATTGAGCCATAAGATTTGCTTAGCTGTATATGGGAAAGGCAAACCAGAGATAGCGCTTGCTAAAATAACAAAAACTTCTGCAACCGACGTTGAAACTAGATATACTACAGAGTTTCTTATGTTTTGATAAACTCTTCTGCCCTCTTCTATAGCGTGAACAATTGTATTAAAGTCTTCTTCCACTAGTATAATATCACTAGCTTCTTTAGCCACTTCAGTGCCCCTACCCATGGATATACCGACTTCTGACATCTTCAAAGCAGGAGCATCATTGATGCCATCACCAGTGACTAGCACTCTATGCCCTCTTTCTCTAAGAGCCTGAACAATTTTTATTTTATGTTCTGGTGTTATTCTGGCAAATATATCTATATCATCAACTATTTCCACAAGTCTCTCAAAAGTCATGTTATTCATGTCCTTGCCACTTATAATTTTTCTTACTTTCATTCCAGCCTCTTTAGCAACATACATAGCTGTTAATTCATGATCTCCTGTTATTATCTTCACATTTATTCCAGCCTCTCTACATTTTCTCAAAGCTTCTCTTACTTCTGTTCTTGGCGGATCTATCATACCTACTATGCCTATGAAATATAGACCTGCTTCAGCGTTGTTTGGTTTTGGCTTATCGGTTTTTTTGTAAGCTAGAGCCAAAGTTCTCAAACCACGAGACGCCATTTCTCTTGCTTGTGAAATTATAAGCTTCTTTTTTCTTTCTGTTAACATTTTGCCGTCAAAATCATAACTACATTTTTCAATCAAAACCTCAGGTGCACCTTTGGAAAAAACAAAGTTAGTTTTATCTCTATAAGCAACACTCATCATCTTTCTTTCTGAATCAAAAGGTATTTCGAAAATCAAATTTTCTTCTTTTCTTTCTATATCTACTTTTGCTTTTTTAGCTAAAACAAGCAGGGCTCCTTCTAAAGGTGATCCCATAACCCAATAGTTGCCGGTATCATTTTTCAACACTGCGTTATTGCAAATCACACCTGTTTTTATAAGCATGAACAATCTTTCATCCTTAGTTGGATCTATTTTTTTGTTATCTAAATAAAATTCTCCTTCTGGAATATATCCACTTCCAGAAACAATAAACTTTTTGTTAGTATAAATTTCTCTCACAGTTAGTTCGTTTCTAGTTAAAGTACCTGTTTTATCTGTGCATATGACATCTATGCTTGATAGGCTTTCAATAGCTGCGAATTTTCTTACCAAAGCCTTTTTTCTTGCCATAACATTGGCACCAACAGCCAAGGAAACAGTGATTATTATAGGCAAACTTTCAGGCACAGCTGAAACTGCTAACGCTAAGACTGCAAGAAATGCATATCTCACTTCCATACCTTTTGAAATGGAGATGAGGAATATTACAAGGCAGAATGTTAAAACTAAAAAGGCTAATTGTTTGCCGAGTTTATCTACTTCGCTTTTCAAAGGTGATTTTTCTTCCTCTTGACTGACTAACTTTGCTATTTTACCTATTTCTGTTTTGTTTCCTGTCTCTGTGACTATAGCCATGCATCTGCCGTGTGTAACTGTGGAGCCAGAAAAAAGCATGTTTATTCTATCAGCAATCTCCACATCCTCCTTTATGATATCGCTTGTTTTTTTAACAGGCACAGACTCTCCTGTAAGCAAAGATTCATCGACTTCAAGAGAATGTGCTTCTATAATTCTTGCGTCAGCTGGAACTTTGTCTCCTGCTATCAATATTATGATATCGCCAGGGACAAGATCGGCAGATGAAACTTCTATTTGCTTGCCTCCTCTAATTACCTTAACTTGAGGTAATGTCATTTTTTTTAGTTGCTTTACTATTTTTTCAGCTTTGTATTCTTGAACAAAACCTATAGTAACAATGATAAGAGCGAAAGATATAATCAAAAAAAAGTCTAGAACCTCGCCTATTACTAGAGAAATTGTGGCTGCTATCAAAAGCAATATTATTAAAAAACTTTTAAACTGACTAAGGATTATTTTAAGTATGTTTATGTCATACTCCTCGTAAATTATGTTTTTCTTGTATATCCTCTTTCTCTTTTCAAACTCTTCTATGCTTAGACCATTTTTAGAAGAACCTAGCAATTTTATTGCTTCTTCTGCAGAAATTTTGTGCCATTGCCTGTCCATAATTAATACCTTGACAAGATTGTTTTTACTTCTTTAAGCAATTCTACAGAGCCTTCTCTCGCCCAAATATTTCTTCCGAGCGCAAATCCTCTAGCTCCTGCTGATAAGGCGTCGTTAATATTCTTTAAAAATTCTTCTTTTGTTTTTGTCTCCGGTCCACCTGCTACTAACAAGGGCACAAAACAATTTTTCACAACCCTTTCAAATGTAGTTTTATTGCCTGTATAATATGTTTTTACTATATCACAACCTATTTCTGCACCTACTCGCGCTGCATATTCTATGGCTCTTGCATCATACTTGTTTTTGTATTTGGGTGAACGTGGATACATAAAACCTATTATCGGTAAATTGAGCTCAATGCATCTTTTTTTAACTTGAGAAAATTGTTCAAACATGTGATATTCCATTTCACTGCCAACATAAATTGTGAAAGCGATTGCATCTGCCCCAACTTTAAATGCTTCGTCGACAGTGGTGACCAAAGCCTGAATTTGATTTTTGTCGCTGACCAAAGAAGTTCTTGCTGTTAATTTAATGATTAAAGCAAAGTTTTTTGGCAAATAGTCTTTTACTATTCTTGCTGCACCTACATGCATTATTAACCCGTTGGCGCCGCCGTTTACTGCTATTTTCGCTATCCTCAAAGGATGCAAATCTATGTTTGGATAATTTGTTGGGCCATGCTCTACAGCATGATCAAAAGCTATCAATAAAGTCTTGTTGCTAGACAAAATTTTTTTTAACCTTTCTTGCTTTTTTTGGTTAAACATTTTTTTCGCCTATTATTTTCAATATATCATTTTCTGTCGGGAAATTTTTTACTGCACCAACAGATTTGATATTTAAAGAAGCACAAACTGTAGCAAATTTTAAAGCAAACTCCATACTATCTTTTCTCAAAAGAGAATAAATAAACGCGGCTGTGAAAGCGTCGCCTGCACCTGTAGTGTCAACAACTTTGACTTTATAAGCTTTCTGCTCGTAAATTTTGCTTCCATGCATCGCTATGCAGCCTTTTTTATCTCTTGTTATCACAACTGTGTCTGGACCCAAGTTTTTTATTTCATTCAAAGATTTTGGCAGCTCTTTTTTTGTGAGTTGTTTAGCTTCTTCCTCATTCATAATTGCTATATGGCTATGTTTTAATAGCTCCAACAAATCTTTTTTTCTTGTGGCTATCATCGCACTACTTGGGTTTGCTACGATAGTTAACCCGCATCTTTTAGCATAATTAAAGGTTTTATGCAAAGCTTCCACAGATTTTTCACCAATAGTTGAGGTAAAAACAAAGTATCTGAACAAGTTCACATAATCTTTTGATATTTTTTTGCCGTCAATAAAATCGTTAGCGCCTCTAAAGATTATTATCGTTCTTTCGTTATCCTCGCCGATCAAAACAACAGATTTGCCTGTAGGTTTGTCGACTATTTGAATTCCATCAATGTTTACGCCAA
Source organism: Candidatus Aenigmatarchaeota archaeon (assembly GCA_025058005.1). Classification (GTDB taxonomy): domain Archaea; phylum Aenigmatarchaeota; class Aenigmatarchaeia; order CG10238-14; family CG10238-14; genus JAHLMN01. The sequence goes on along the minus strand of JANXDN010000013.1, from coordinate 3,303 downwards.
CTTTTGTTAAAGAGTTTATGATTGTTCTGCCGAATTCGTCATTGCCAACCGCACCTATTAAACCTGACTTTTTGCCTAAACAAGCGATGCCATAAGCTATGTTATGCGCAGAACCACCAAAATCTGTCTCTATGAAAGACGCTTCTATCTTTGTACCGTAATTTAAATAAAAGTGTTTTTTTGATTTTTCAACCTTTATTTGTTTTGAGGAAACTATTACATCTGAGATAATTGAACCAAAGGTTAGGACGTCCATAATAAAATATATTTGTTTTATGAACTTTTTATTAATTAAAAAATTAAAAATAATTTTTCCCTTATATAAGGGATTTTGTGAAGATAGGTGTAATATAAACTATCAAACATCTATTTCATATAAGCAAATTTTATAACTAATGAAAAACAATTATTAGAATAATGAAACCAGAAGAAATTTTCGGCGTTAATGCCGGTAAAGTTTGGCACGTGCTCAATAATCAACCGCCCTTAACAGTGCAAGAAATAATGAAGTTGGGTAAACTCACAAGAGACGATGTAATGAGCGGTTTGGGTTGGCTTGGTAGGGAGGGGAAAATAGAAATTGTTGAAAAAGAAGGCAAACTTGCTTATAAACTTGTGTGAGGTGATGTTTTGAAGTTCGTAAAATTTTTGAAAGAACTATCAAAAAAAGACTTGCCAATAGCTGGTGGAAAAGGTGCAAACTTGGCAGAAATGTATAATATTGGTTTACCTGTGCCGAACGCTTTTATTGTTACAGCTCAAGCTTACAAACATTTCCTCGAAAAAACTAAAATAGGTCAAGTTATTTTTGAGATATTGAAAAATACAGATGTTAACGACACAGAGCAACTGCAAAAAAACACCCAAAGAATTAGGGAATTAATAGAAAAAACAAACATGCCAAAAGAAATTGAAGAAGAAATTGAAGAGGCATACAAAAAACTCTCGAAAGAATATAGAGTGAAAGAAGAGTGGGTTGTGGCAAGAAGTTCTGCTACAGCAGAAGATTTGCCAGATTCTTCTTTTGCAGGTCAGCAACTAACTGTCCTTAACATAAAAGGAAGTAAAAATGTCATCAAAGCTGTAAAACAATGCTGGGCTTCTCTTTTTACTGCAAGAGCAACTTTTTACAGGTCTAGTAAAGGTTTTGACCATTCAAAAGTTTTAATCGCAGTCCCGGTGCAAAAACAGCTTGATTCTGAAAAAGCAGGAGTTGGTTTCACCATCCATCCTTCTACTGGGGATAAAAACAAAATAATGATAGAGGCTTCTTGGGGTCAAGGTGAAAGCGTTGTTTCTGGCGCTGTCACACCTGACACATATATTTTGGATAAAAAAAGTGGCGAAATTTTGCAAAAACACATCTCCACAAAATTAGAAATGAGAATTCTTGATAAAAAGAAAGGTGGTGTAAAGGTAGTTAAAGTTCCAAAAGACAAACAAAATAAAAGAGTTTTAACAAATTCTGAACTAGAGCAACTTTACAAACTTGCATTAAAGTTGGAAAAACACTATAAAAAACCGCAAGATTTTGAGTGGGTAGTTGAAAAGGATAAAGTTTATCTTGTTCAGACAAGACCCATAACTGTAATTTATGAGGAGAAAAAGGTTGCTACAATTGAAGGCGTCAAACCGATTTTGCAAGGCTTACCCGCTTCACCTGGCATAGCTTACGGCGTAGTAAAGATTATTAAATCACCAAAAGAATTGAACAAAATAAAACAAGGGGATATATTAGTAACGAAAATGACCAATCCAGACTATGTACCTGGTATGAAAAGAGCTTCTGGCATAATAACAGATGAAGGTGGTCAAACATCTCATGCTGCAATTGTTTCTCGAGAACTTGGAGTTGTTTGTGTAGTTGGCACGAAAGAAGCAACTAAAAAGTTAAAAGACGGTAACATAGTTACCATAGATGGTTATACTGGTAAAGTTTATTTGGGGAAGGTGGAAATTGTAAAAAAAGAAGAAAAATACGAATATGTAAAGACAAAGACCAAAGTCTACATAAATTTAGGTGAACCTGAGTTAGCAGAAAAATACAAAGATTTGAAATGCGACGGCGTTGGTTTGATGAGAGCAGAATTTATGGCATCAACTATTGGAAAGCATCCAAAACTTCTCATACAAAGAGGTGGGGATGAACTATTCATTAACACCTTTGCTAAAGGAATTGAGAAAGTTGCAAAAGCATTTTATCCAAGACCGATTATTTATAGAGCTTTAGATTTTAAGACAAACGAATATGCAGATTTGGTTGGAGGAAAAAGATATGAACCTCATGAAAATAATCCGATGATTGGTTGGAGAGGAGCATCTCGCTACATTACAGAACCGGAAACCTTTGAATTAGAATTAAAAGCAATAAAAAAGGTGAGAGACAAAGGATATGATAATGTGTATTTGATGATACCTTTTGTCAGAACTTTGTGGGAATTAGATGAAATAAAAAAGATAATTGATAAAGTTGGTTTGAGTAAAGACAAAAAATTCAAACTGTGGATAATGGTTGAAGTGCCGTCAGCTGCTATATTAATAGAAGAGTTTTGTAAAAAAGGTATAGATGGTGTTTCTATAGGCAGTAATGACTTGACACAACTAATCTTAGGCGTAGATAGAGATTCTGCTATATTAGGCGAGAAATGGTTTAATGAGCTTGATCCAGCTGTGTTGTGGGCTTTAGAAAGAGTTATAAAGGCGTGTAAAAAGTATAAGGTTACTTGTTCTATTTGCGGGCAGTTACCGTCAACGCATCCAGAAATAGTTGAAAAGCTTGTAAGATGGGGGATAACAAGTGTTTCTGTTAATCCGGATGTGGTTGATAAAGTGAGGGCTATAATTGCTGAGGCAGAGAAAGGGTTGTTGCATAGAATTTTAAAGAAATAGATTCAGCTATAATTCTATCTTGCTATATATGATGTTTTTGGTATTGTTTTTAGATTTTTAGAATTATAAATATAATCAGCAGAAATAGCATTATGATCTATTTCGTTTCAACCCTATATTAGTCCGTTTTAAACAGAGAGGATTGTTCAAAACAATCAAACCAACAAATCAGTTTCAACCCTATATTAGTCCGTTTTAAACTCTTTTGTTTTCATCATCTCAAACCACCTCCATTTTTGTTTCAACCCTATATTAGTCCGTTTTAAACGCAAGCATAAATGCACAAATGAATTTAGATAAACTTTTGTTAAAAGATTTCATTTTTTTTTCATTTAGCATGTTTTTAAGTTTATACACAAAACAATTATTCGAAGGTATCATAGCGCATGGATTAATAAATTTTATGGTGGGGTA
>JANXDN010000012.1 GCA_025058005.1 Candidatus Aenigmatarchaeota archaeon | reverse complement strand
GTGTTCTTAAAACGCCACTACTTCTTTCCAAACCTATTCTCAAAGTAGGGGTTTTTAACTTGGGATCATCCAAATGACCTAAAAAACCTAATCTATTTCCTGAACCTATTTCAACTCTAACTGATTGTGCTCCTATAATTGCTTCCTCTACTGCGAGAGCTGCTTCTTCTAAACTTGAATTTGTTTTTTGAACTCTTCCCAACAAAACACTATATTTTGTAACATTTGGCTCTGCACCGCGCAGAATGGAATAAAAGTCATATAAACCATCACCCTTTCTTACGCCGACCAGAACACCGTGTTTTTTCAATAGTTGTAAAAATCTTCCTTTAAAAAGATCAGTTTCAACACCAGGTATAAAATCAACTATTATTGCTCCTATTACAAACTTATCATACGATGTTAATCCATCACTAATGTTTGTGTAGATATCATCTAAGCTGGTTGCAACTTCAAAAACGCGTCCTAAACTACCTATACCCAAATCAGCGGACATCAAAAAAAATTCCCTTTCAATCTCAGCCTTTTCTCCAAAAAATGCCTCTCTAATTGCTTCTTCTCGAGCTATTGTATCCAAAAGTACAGAATCTAGTGGTACAATTAAATATCCTTCTGATATACCTATATCACTTAATTCTTGAACACAGCTTTCAAATAGTGGATAGCTAAGTGATAAAGATAAAAATGGGTTTTGAGAATGAAAAGCACCCAAATATTGTGCCTCTCTATATTCTACAAGTCTATTAATAGATTCAAAAAATTCATCTCTGCTTGTGATTGGAAATTGTTGATTGTAAATTCTTTCTAAACAGTACAATCTTGGAATCTGAGTGGTTGGTGTAGTAGTTTCGGGTTTATGAGTAGGGGTAGAACAGGACATTATCAAAGACGTCAACATGACCAATAGGGTAGACTTTATTTTACTTCTCATATGTCAAAAATATAAAAATAAAAAATAAAAATCTTGCACCACAAGAAACCAAAATAGGTTTTCTTCTACAGAAAAATATAATAATTGGTTTGTGGATGTTATGGATACAAAAATTCGTTTTATTGTGGTTTCTGACTATATGGAAAGCAGGACAAAAGAAAATTTAACAAATGTTTTAAGAAAAAGTTTGCAAATAATGGCAATACAAAAATAATTACAACAGATGGATTACAAGGTTATCCTCGTGTTCTTCGTAAAGTTTTTGGATTAAACAAAATAAGTGGTAAAAGCAAGATAACCCATAACGTTGTAATAGCAGATGAAACAGGATTTATCCACAAAATAGAAAGATTACATAACACGATAAGAGATAGAACTAAAATAATGCGTGGCTTTTATGGTTCTTTAGAAAGTGCTAAAGCAATTATGAAAGGTTTTGAGATTTATCACAATTTCATTAGAAATCATCTAGGCAAAACACCAGCAGAAGAAGGTATATCAGAATTGAGTTTAAACACGAATAAATGGCTAAGTTTGATTGAGCAAACTAAAGAAAAATTAATTTTTTTTATTTAAATTAGCACCTGATAACATAACAATACATCAATTGACGCAGTTGGTAGTGTAAAACTTGATTAAACTAAATTCTGCTTACATTTTATGCAAACAATTTGAGTTAAAAGAAAAAACCGAACCAATACCATGAAAGCGTGGCTATGCTGCCGACTACAACAATTAGTGACTCAAAGAGCATGTTCAAATCTATCTGTTTTAAAGAAATGTTTATGCCTGCAGAATATAAAGACAACCAAACCCACCAATATATCAAAAAATTCACTATCCCATTTGTTATGCCATAATTCCAACTAAATATGGTAGACAAGATTAATGATATGAAAAATCCCATTATTGTCATGAGAGAATGAATTTGTGTGTCTTCTTCTTTTGCCATTATCCCTGCTATTAACGAGAGTTCAGCCAATATAGCGAAAAAAGAATATATAGTGTTTTCAGGTGACCATAGAAATATAAATAAGGCTAAAAAAGCTGGTAAAAGCACGAATATTGTCCCTGCTATTTTTACAAAAACATCTCCCCAGTTAATATTATACAGCATTTTCCCCACTGATTCAAATATTGGCAGTAAATTTAATATTCAAAAAATTATTAATTAAAGTTTATGAGTGTTCAGTTTGTGGGTTTTGATAGGTTTTCGCCTGAAGTAAAACAAAACATTAAGAAAATTTGTGAAAGACTATTAGAAAAATACAAAAAAATTTTTGATGAAAAATCGATAAAAATTTTCAAGCTTTCTTTAGACAAAGTAAGGGAAAGAGGAGAGCATAAATTGTTTGAGATAAAATGTTATCTTGAAACTACTCACGGTTTATTCTATGCATCTCATAGCGATTGGGAAGTATTAAATGCCGTGGAGAGAGTTGTGGAAGATGTAATGAGGCAGATAATAAAGAAAAAGGAAAATTTGAAATAATTTATGTAATGAATTTAAAGATTGAGAAAAAAATATTATTTTTATTATAGCCCCGTCGTCTAGATGGCTTTGCCAGGGCAACGGTCAAGGATAGCGGGCTTTGGACCCGTTGACAGCGGTTCGAATCCGCTCGGGGCTATAAAAGAAGATTAATTAAATTTTGCATTAATCTTTTATTATGCAATTAAAAAAAGTCTACGAAGAAATTGCAGACGCTTGGAGTAACTTTAGGACAAAACCAAAAAAATCAATTCCCTTTAACAAAATAAATGGGTTTGTCTTAGACGTTGGTTGTGGAAATGCTAGAAATATTATCCCACTAGCAAAAAAAGGTTTAAAATGTGTGGGCATAGATTTTGCAAAAAACATGATAAAAAATGCTTTAAACTTGTGCAAAAAAAATAATGTAAAAGTGGACTTTGTGATCGCTGATATGCTATATTTACCTTTTAAAAATAAAACATTTGACACTTGTTTGTGTATTGCAACATTACATCATTTAGACAGTAGATTAAAAAGAATTCTAGCATTAAAAGAGATGAAAAGGGTGTGCAAAAATGAAATTTACATAACAGTATGGTATAGATGGCAACTCTTTCATTTAGTAAACCTTTTAAAAAACTTTCGGCATTTTGGCGATGTGTATGTCGAGTGGAAAAGGAAAGATAAAATTTTAAAAAGATATTATCATCTCTACACTAAGGCTGAGCTTGAAAAAGATTTGAAAAAAGCTGAGCTTGAAATATGCGAAATAAAAGTTGTGAGTGAAAACAAAAAAAAGGATGTATTTGCTTTCTGTAAAGTGAGTTAAATGAAAAAATGTAGCAGATGTAAAAAAACTGCATTTTATTATAGAATAAACGAGGGTAGATATTATTGCGGACCTTGTTTTTCTAGGAACATTGAAGATAGAGTAAAAAAGACTATTAGAAAACACAACCTAATTAATGACGGCGATAGAATAGCTGTTGCATTATCTGGAGGTAAGGATTCTTCAAACACACTTTATTTGCTGAAGAAAATTTTCAAAAAAAATCCAAAAATTGAGATATTTGCGATAACAATAGACGAAGGTATAAAAAATCATAGAGCCAAAGCAATAAAAAACTCTATAAAATTTTGCAAGGAGCTTCAAGTCAAACACTATGTGTTTTCTTTTAAAAAGGAGTTTGGGTTCACTATAGATGAGATTGCCAAAAAAAGTAAGGACAAAGGCATGTGTAGATATTGCGGTGTTTTGAGGAGATATTTGCTAAATAAAAAGGCAAGAGAACTGAATGCTAACAAAATAGCCCTAGGGCATAACCTTGATGACGAAGCTCAAACAATAGTTATGAATGTGTTAAAAGGCGATTTGTTAAGGCTTGCTAGAACAGGACCTATGCCTCTGATAAAAGAAAGTAAGAAATTTATACCAAGAATAAAGCCGTTAATAATGATACCCGAGAAAGAGTCTGCACTCTTCGCAATAATAAACAACATCCCTGTATCTTTCGACAAGTGCCCGTATGCGAAATTTAATCCTTTAAGAGGGGAAATAAGAGATTTTTTAAACAGACTTGAAAATGAGGCCCATGGTATAAAGTATTCTGTCTTGAAAAGCGGGGAAAGATTAGCTTCGATATTGAAAGAAAACTTAAAAATAGATGAAATAAAACTTTGCGAGAAATGCGGCGAGCCGTCCTCAGAAAATATTTGTAAAGTATGCAAAATTATTCCACTATAGTTTCATCGTATAGCTCTTTCAACAATCTTACAAACTTCTCACAATCCATACTACACACTCTCGAAATCATTTCTTTTTATAATTGTTTTCGATTTCTGCTATTTTTTCTTGGAGAAAAGCTATTCTATCTTGCCAATATTTCAACTGTCTTATGTTTTTTGCCTTGAAGAGTTGAGCCTTTGCATTAAAAAGTTCTTCTCTGTAAAACCTTAGTCTGAGCAAGTCTCGCTTGTCCATCTCTATCACTATATTACTTTATGGTGGTTCTTATATATAAATGTTACTACTATTGGATAGAAATGTTATTTTATAGATATTAAAGTAGATAATTAAATTAAAGCTGATGGATTATGATCGGCGAAAAGGAATTTGCCAAACTATTCTTTAAGGAGTTTAAGCAAAGGGGTATCCAAACAAAGGAAGATGTTATAAAGCTGAAAAGAGAACTTGCTAAAAGTTTTGGCATCGACGAGCCTACTAACCCAGATATTCTAAAGTATGCTAGCGAGAAATTTATAGAAAAGTATAGAAGTTTATTCGAAATAAAACCAACAAGGACTATATCTGGTGTTGCCACAATTACAGTATCTTCGAAGCCTGGTTTTTGTGGTGGTAATTGCACCTATTGCCCTCCTATGAGCAAACTAGTGCCTAAAAGTTATTCCGCCAAAGAGCCTGCCATACAAAGAGCTATAAGAAATAGGTTTAACGCCTACAAGCAAGTAAGGGATAGGCTAAAGCAATATAAAATCATGGGGCATCCGACAGATAAAATAGAAATAATAGTGTTAGGCGGAACTTTTTTAGCAATGGATAAAAGTTATCAGTATAGATTTATCAAAGGTGTTTTTGATGGTCTTAACGGTAAAAGAGCGTCAAGCTTGGAAGAAGCTAAAAAGATGAACGAAACTGCCAAGCATAGATGCGTCGGTCTTACCATAGAAACTCGCCCTGATTATTGTAGAGAAAGAGATATTGATGCGATGTTAGAGTTTGGTTGCACAAGAGTGGAGATTGGTCTACAATCAATATATGACGATGTGTTGGAAAAAGTAAAAAGAGGGCATAATAGTGAAGAAAGCATAAAGGCAATACAGATTGCAAAAGATGCTGGGCTAAAAATTATAGCTCATATAATGCCTTTTCTGCCTGGATCAAGTGTTGAAAGAGATATTGAGATGTTCAAAGAGTTGTTTAGCAATCCTGCTTGGCAAGTAGACGAATTTAAGATTTACCCTTGTGTTTTGGTCGAAGGTACAGAACTTTATAGAGAATGGCTACAAGGCAATTACCTGTCTCCTACTCTGAGTGATGTGTTAAAAGTTATAGTGGAAATGAAAAAGATGGTACCGCCTTGGATTAGATTTAGAAGGATATTTAGGGATATACCTGCCGATGAAATTGTTGCAGGTCCTAAAAAAAGCAACCTTAGAGAGATTGCCATAGAAGAATTGAAAAAACAAGGGTTAAGGTGTAGATGTACGAGATGTAGAGAGCCCGGACATGCGAAAAAGATATACGGAATAGATGTTGATGAAAATGAGATAAGATTAGTAAGAAGGGAGTATGAAGCTTCTGGCGGTGTTGAAATTTTTCTCTCTTTTGAAGATACCAAAAATGATGTTTTAATTGCTTTATTGCGGTTAAGAATGCCTTACAAACCTCACAGGAAAGAGATTACTTTGAATACTGCATTAATAAGAGAAATACATACCTATGGCAAACTTGTCCCCATACAGCAAAGTGGTGATGGATGGCAACATAAAGGTTTTGGTTCTTTACTGTTAAAAGAAGCTGAAAGAATAGCTAAGGAAGAGTTTGATAAGAGAAAGATAATAGCAATATCAGGTGTTGGTGTAAGGCAATGGTTTATGAGATTTGGTTATAGACATGAAGGGCCGTATATGAGTAAAGAATTTTAATGAGATAGAATTTTTATCTTTGTTGCGTCGTCAACCTCTAGAATACAGTTTATGATATTTTCCCAATTTCTTAATCCAAAAAACAAGTTATTAAGATGTAAAATTGCATGTTTTTTTAACTCTGGTTGATTTTCATTTAATAAATTAAGAATATAAGATTTTAGTTTTCGCAATTCATCTTCTATGGGTTGAGGATATCTAAAATATCTTTTCTTACAAAGAAGTCTTTTATTTTCTTCACAAACCTTTGTCGTGTGTGTTTCTACTAAACCTGAAATATCTAAATTCTCGTCGGTCAAACCTTTTTTCCCTAAACAACCCTTTTCAAATAGTTCTCTTATTACTCTATGAACGATTATTCCTAATATTTCTCCTTCTATAATGGGGGCTAAATTTCTAGGTGGTCCTGTATGTATTACAGTTGCATGAGGTGTATAAACATTGACTGTTTCAGGATATATTATTTGATTTATATCAGCTTGGATTTCATCTCCACCTCGCATGCATACTTCTCCGGCCGAATAAATATAAGGAATGAGTAGCGCTGTCCTGCATCTAGATAAATTTCCTCCTCTGGCCCCCTCAACTCCATAAATATAATTTCTATTTTTTTTACGAGAAGGCATTCTTCCTTGTAATGCTTCATTTACTATCTCTATATCTCTTTTTCTTCTTAAAATGTAAAATAATGTTTCAATCCCTACATAAGAGTCGTGATTTTCATAGGGTCCTGTAACAAGTGTTATCGTGCGTCCTTTATGTTGGGTCCCCAGCAATCTAACGTGTTCGCCAAAAAATCCGTCTACAACTTCTTCATCGTCATCCACACTTATAACTGCAGGGTCTTCGGAGAAAAGAAAAGATAAAACTGTCAATGCATTTCTGGCCCCGCCAATTGAAAACAAGTTAAACAAAACTGATAAATCTTCTATACTTAATTCCAATTTACTTTGTAAATAATCAATTAATTTCTCTATATTTTTTGGTCCAAGATAGAATATATTTTCGCGTCTTAAAATTTCCAGACTAGTGTCACTATTTTGACCAACAACCAGTATGGGATATCCAAGATAGGTTTTATCATTTAATATGGAATGTAGGCATTTATCAAGTGCCTCTTCTCTTCCTTTTACTGTAGGTATTGTTACTATGTAATACATAAGAGAGAAAAAATAAGGTTAAATTTATAAACTTTTTTCAATTCAAATACTATAATATTGCTCATGACAAAAAATAACTTTTTGAACGGCATTGTTAAAAAAATTACACCCAAACTAAAAGAGAGAGAAAAAATCAAAGCAGTTAGTAAAAAAATACTTCAAATCGCAAAATCTTTAACACATCCGTATAAAGCTGAGGTTCTCCTAGCCGGTTCTTTAACAAGAGATACTTGGTTACCAAACAAAAACGAGATTGATATATTTATTCTATTTCCTAAAAATTTGACCATAAAACAATTAGAAGAATTGGGATTAGAATTAGGTAAAAAAACGATAGAAGCTATGAAAGGTAAATGGAAGATAGAATATGCGCAACATCCCTACATAAGAGGCGAGATAGAAGGTATAACCGTCGATATAGTGCCTTGCTATAAACTTGAAAAAGGAGAAAAAATAATTTCAGCTGTTGATAGAACACAATTTCATGTACAGTATTTGGAGGGGAAATTGCCAAAGAAAGCAAGCAAAGAAGTACGTTTATTAAAGCAGTTTCTCAAAGCAAACGATCTTTATGGAGCCGATGCAAAAACAAATGGTTTTTCCGGTTATTTATGTGAACTTTTAATTATATACTACAAATCTTTTGTTAATCTGTTAAAATCGGTTACTAAATGGAGAGTTAAAGAAATAATAGATATAGAAAACCAGTGGAAAAAGGAGGATTACCATCATTTGAAAAAGAAATTCAAGGATGAAGTGTTAATAGTAATAGATCCTGTCGATAAAGAGAGAAATGTAGCTGCTGCACTTTCTGCGTACAACTTTTTCAAATTCAAAAAACTTGCTGAAGAATTCTTAAAGGAACCGAAAGAAGAATTTTTCTTCCC
>JANXDN010000011.1 GCA_025058005.1 Candidatus Aenigmatarchaeota archaeon | reverse complement strand
CTCAAAGAATAATCCACGAAAAAGAGCTAGAAAAATATTTAGCGGAAGGATGGCAATTCGTAAGCGTACTGCCATCGCAGAAAATCCTAATCAAAAAGTAGTGAGGTTTAGGAAGTTTTTGGTTTTTTCTTCATAAGAGCCTCACAAGACTTGCATAAATAATAGTCTAAAACGCGCTTCAACTCGCCCCTCTCACGATCCAAAACACTCTTATAAACGGGAACAGCCTCGCCTTCCGAAAGCTCCTTACCACATATATGACAAACCAATCTCCTACCAGACAAACAACACAGCCCAAATGTATTTTATAAACTCCACACCTATAAAATTCTTCTATTACTTGCAACTAACAGAATAGCTGTTGGTTCAATATTTTTGCTATATTGAGATCAAGTCTTTATAAATTCTAATGTATTTTCTTAAAACATCTGCTCTAGGAATTAGAACACGACCTATTCCATGTAACGGTAAAAATTCAGTATTATACCACCGCTTATTAATTAAAAGGTCATTCAGGTATCTTATTTTCTCCAATATTCTAGGTTCTTTCAATATCTTAGTCGCGGAGTACTTTATTCGAACGTTGTTCTCGTCGGCTAATTTCTTTATTAAGAAAGGTATCACAACAGGATTAGCTACCTCCACATAATACAGATCGACTTGCTCTGTTACACTTAGAAGTATATTCTGCTCCCGGATAAGCGATTCAAACCCGTCTATTAACGCCGAACTTTGGGGACTGCTAAATTTAGTTATCCGCGAATAGATTTTCCTAAAAATATCCTTCTTTATAATAAAGCGGTAGATTAAACTCTCTATTGTTTCGTTTTCTATCGCAAACGGGAAAAGAAAAGGAAGAATCTCATACGGGGAGTGCACAAGTTCAGCTAAAGATTCGACTAAATTAATATTACCACTTTTGATGCTTGCAAAATCGTATGACGTTGAGTACTCATTGAATGATATCAAAAAACAAACAAAATAATCACCTTTGTTTTGAAAAACAATATCTGTTTCGGTAGGATCCGCTGTAAAGTGTAATGGAACATGTTTTATTTCAACAAAACCAGTAGGCCTAAAAAATACAAAGCCTCCTATCACCTGATATAATTTGAGCGGAGAATTAATCCACACTTTCTTGATTTTTCTTTGGTAAAGTTTCTCCTTTTCGATATATACAACTCCAAAATTATAGTTTAAAAATGCTTCAAATTTATGATAGCCTATTGAAGATATAAAAAACCACCTATGAGGAGATGTAATGATGCTTCCTCTGATTATGGACGGCGTTAAGTAAAAATCGTTAATTAGATTAGCTATGTAAAGTCTAAGAATTTCATTGGATAAATCAACAGATTTTACCGTTCCCCATGAAACCATTCGATTTATTTCTCTTTGAAAATTGTGAGCTGTGCACAGAAAAACTTTTCCTTTGCTTATAATTCCTTCATAATCTTTTGTTTCTTCATAGATTTTTCTTGCAAGATTTTTTGAGACCGTATCTAGCGATAATAAGACTCCTAATTCAGGTAAGTATACTGGAAGAACATATGTTTTTGGCATTACTTCGTGATATCTTCGTAGACGAGGGTGATATACAATCCTTCTCCTAGCTTTTTCTAGTAGAGTTGATGGGTCAATCAAAGGATTTATTAATACTTTGTCCCCCTCTTCCAATTCTGGAGTTATTAAAAGCTCCGACATTGTTATTCCTCATAAAAATCTATTAGTTTTATTATGGAATTCTGAAGCTGATCATCATATGTTGTCATTTTGTGTTTAGTAAAAACATAATGTATGTTTTGTTTATTTTTTCCGAATACGAAAATCAAATCAAGGTAAAGTTTCCTCCTAATTAGCTTCCCACTACTTTCCCCAAACACCGGGTAGATTGCATGTAATCTTACAGGCAAATATTTGAAAAGGTCAAGAAATACATATAGTAATTTTTCATTAGGGTGATGGAAAGTTAATAGCAGCTTTCCTTTCTCATTTAATCGTTTTGTTGCATGATAAAATACATCGTAAAGTCCCTTTTTATATTCTCCTAAATCTTTTTTATGTCGTAAAACTATTTCTTTTTGCAACAATTGTTTTAACGCATTTTCATCTATTTCGCCGATTATACTTAAGTTAAATAATGATAAGTCGGAGTAGTATTGATAATCACCATAAGGGGGATCTGTAAATATCACATCGAAAGTTTCTTCCATCCGAGGAAGTATTTCTTGTGCTGGGCCATTAAAAATTCTATATTTTAGTTCAATTTTTTGTTGAATTATGAAATCTTTTGCTCTTTTAAGCTTTCGAAAAGCTGATATAATGTTCCCCCGACCAAGAGGCAAAAGTTTTCCGTTTATAACTTTAAAAGCCAGCGGGTTAAGTTCTACAGGTTGCGGTGGAAGCCAGTAGCTTTTTATGACGAACGCCGGAATGACTTTTGTATATGTATTAGAGTAATAGGCAAGAATGGAGCACGAACGGATGGCATCAGAGGCTAAAACCCTGACTAATTTTTTATAAGGTTCAGTTTGGAAATAATTCAAGAAAGATCTAATTGTCAAAAGTTGACGAGATGTTAACAATTCACTGAAATCTCTGAATCCAGCATTTAACAGCCTTTTAGTTTCGTTTAATTCTGGTATTTTTAACGTAGTAGGCGGTTCTTTTTGCCTATAGCTATGAATATCTTCACGAGCTACTTTTTTGATAGACCTTTGATTACACGTTGGGCAATAGTATTCAATTGCATATGGTGATAGCTCAAAAAATTCTAATTTGGCGTAACGTTTATTGAATTTATTATCACAATATATACACTGACTTAGTTCTGAACTATGGAAATATATTTTACCACATTTTTCACAATAATAAGTCTTTTCTACTCCATCTTTAATTTTATTAAATTTGACTTGGAGCTCTCCTTTTCTATTTTTCCATGCTAGAAATGTATGTACGATAAGTGCGTCGTGACCTTTATAGCATTTCGTTTTCCACAAATCTGAAAGCAATTCTGCAATGCTTTTAATATTGTATTCAAACATCTCAAAATCTACATAAGACAGGTCCCTTAGCGACTCAAGGAATAGGCATGGTAATTTATTAATTTCTATCCCAAAAGATTCGTATCCTAATACACTTCCTTCCACTAGAATAGTGCCTCCTCCGGCAAATGGATCTAAAAGCCTTTTTTTGTTCACTTTGGGAGGATTAAAATATAAATCACGCACAAAAAATGAGTAATCAGTAACTTTTTTAAGTAGTTTTAAATCCAGTTCTGAGAAAGCTAAAAATAATCTTACAATTCCAGAATAGCGTCTAGCCCACCATTTATGGATTTCGTATATAGGAAGTCTTCTTGCCCACTCGAGTTTTTTAGAAAATTCATTAACTGCGTCTAATAATTCTTCTGGGATCCGATCTATTACTTTCATGTTATCCTTCACTTGACATAATTGCTTTGCGGATCTCTGTATCATCCCACAGGATGACTATGTTTTCCTCTTTTTCAACAAAGCTTGATCGAGTTAAGTTCATGGACCCGTGTGCGCAGACCACTTGGTTTTTTGCCTCAAAAATATACATCTTTGCATGGCTTAGAGTAAATCTAACTTTTATGCCGCACTTTTGCAATTCGTTGACAATATTAAGATTATCGCTTCTAGTAACAACCTCTATATCTATGCCCTTATCTTTACATTCACGCAGTATTGATAAGCCATATTCATCAATAAACGGTGTGTTAACTATTATCCTTTCAGACTTTTTCATAAAATTTTCCAATAGTTCACCAAGGCCTTTTCCAATCAATGATACATGACCTCTTTTGATAATATTCAGAAACTTCGTAACTAGAATTTTAGAAATTGTGTAATTTTGTAAGAAGGGGTTGTTACACCCTCTATAAAATATCAAACAATCCTCACAACCATCCGTGCAAAGTTTTGGTATTTCTTCAGAATGAATGACTGGTAATATATATTCAGATATTTCGTCGCTATATTCTTCCCATGTGATTAATTCATGAGATAAAATATGCCTATACGTAACAATATCAATATAATTGAGTTTGACATAGGAATTTATTTTCTGATTTAGTTCCTTGATTTTCTCATGAAAATCTTCTATTTTATCGAATATTTTTGTGCCTCTCAGTTTTGACAAATAATTTCTTGAGTCAATCGTTAGAGCCTTCAAATGGGCTTCCGCATGTCTGGTATGATTTCTTAATAAATCTTCAGCCCAGTCAATAAACTCTTCTATAAACCTTTTTTCTCCGACGGATTTTATCTCATTTCTAATAGTTTCAACAAAACCCATACCATCATTTTTGGAGTTTTCTAACACATAAATGGTATTATGCGTAATAAAATAGGTGATTTTTTCAGGATCCAGCTGGACTTTCTTTGTTACCAAAAATATAAAGAAAAGATGTGCAAATGTATGAAGAAGGCAATCTTTAACAAATTCAGCAAATTCCTTTGTTTCTATTTCAATCTTTTTTGGATCATATTTTACATATTCCAACGCTGCATCAATTGCGGAGTGTTTCTCTTTAAGTTTCTTAAACATGTAAAATTTAAACTTAAGTAAGTCGATCATGTCCTGCTCTTTTAGGAGAATTGATAATATAGTATCGAGAAGTTTTTCGTTAAATATTATATAAACAAGGGATGTTCTGGCTAGATAACCTATAGGTGCTATTTCAAACTCACGCAACAAATAATCATTAAACCTGGTAGGAAGGTAAACTGTTGCAGCATCATAAACAAATTCTATTTCTTCACGTAACTCATCGTATGTTAATGTCCCTATATTATATATTAGAGGTTCAGCGATTTGAGGTAAATTTCGCACGTTTAAAGTCATATGAAACTTTGGATAGATTCTTCTTTTTCCAAGGGCTCCGGTCCAATGTTTACTTCCATCGCAACCAATGATGTTGCATTTCTCTTTTATCGGGCATTTTTTGTCAAAGGGGTCAACTGATACGCAGTAGCCCAAAAGGCATAAAAAGGGATACCTGAAGTTTAATCCCCATCTATCTCCAGAATTTTGTATTTCTCTGTCTATACGTTGCAGGTAAGATAAAGTTCTCTCTCGGATCACATAATATAGGTTATTAGCTGGCTCAAAAGAGTAAAGTTTCCTAATGTTGCTACATAGAGAATATTTGCCATCCACTTTTGATGTTGCAAGTTTTTCCGAACCGTATTTAATGTAGAGAGGCTTTCCGTCCTTGCACACCATTTTTAGTATAAGCGGCTTATCTAGCGTTAATGCATCTACAAAATTTATCTCGGAAGGTATAAGCAAGTCTTTATACTTATCAGCTCTTCCTTTCATAATACCGTCTTTTGCTATTTCCTCGTAGGCCTGTTGAGGATATAGGTAAAAACCCCTGAGGGGCTTTATTAACCAGAAGTGTCTGGCTCCAACTTTATCGGTTATTTCTTTTTGAGATTTTTCTTCAAATGGTATTGTTATTAACTCAAATGGAGGAGTTCTTGAAATAATATTGCTCAAGAACTCGTCTTTTTTCTGAGATGGTGTGTGATGTTCTGCACCAATAACCACAGATTGATCAATAAATTCTAGTCCCATAAATTTAAAACCAATAATTGATTCAAGCAAATTGATTGGATGCTCTGAAAGTTTCTTATAGATTTCTTCGGCTTTGTAAAAATTAGTAAACTCTTTATCGGATATTTTTTGCCCTGATACCATTTTTGAGATGGTTCTAATATTTGGCTCGAGATATTTATCAAGTCTATAATAAAATTCGATTAAATCTTTTTTAAATGGATAAAATGGATGGTATTCTGTCCGAATGTTGTTTCGGAGCGTCATTAAACTATGAATAACCTCCTCAATACTCTGTGCAATAATTTGTAGGTTTCCTTTTTTCCAGCTGGATAATTCAGACTTAATATAGTTGATCTCTTTTTTGAACGATGGTTTCTCTCTTTCAGAAAGTTTATCTGTCTCGTTCTCAATAACTGATAAAAAGTTTTCGAGCTCGTCTATATAGGAACTTAATTCATAAAGTAACCAGGTTTTTTCTTTCCAACTTTTTATATCTTCAAATTTCTTTTCAACGTCAGGCTCTAGAATGACTTCAGCAATTTCCTTTAACTTCTTCTGCACATCTAAAATGTTAACTCCTATCCCGAGCTCTTGGACTACTTGTGGGTGAATGACATCGAGTTTATCGACAATTGTTTTTATAAGTTCCTTCGAACCACGCAACTTTAGAAGATTTTCTCCATTTTTTGCGCTATATGCTAACATATATAGTAGAGCTGAATAAAATACTACAAAAATGTTTGAAAAGGAAACAGGTATCTTTGGAATTTTGTTTATATCCGTAAGTTCGCGAATCCCTTTATAGATATAGAAATACTCTAAAGGATTGTTTCGTACAATTACTATACAAAGCGATGAATAGAGTGTTTTTTCCTCGTTTCTACCAGCCCGTCCAACCCTCTGGATTATACTTTCCAACGAAAACGGTATGCCCGTGTTAACAACAACCGTGATATTATCATAGTCAACACCAAGCTCTAGAGTTGATGTTGTGAAAACAACATCAACGTTACCGGATTTTATCCTTTCCTCAACCTCAAAGCGATCCGCTTTATCGGAATAATGAGTTTCTATATTCTTCATTACGAGATTTCTTAATTCATCAAGTTTACCTTCATAGTCACCAATTAATCTATAATCCTTATTGTAAACCCAGTAACAAAAAGGATCGTCAGGCGGTATATGGGCATGAAGATGATCTCTTGGATCTCCGAGCTTGATGGCTTCTAAAGCTTGTGTGTATAACCTTGAAATATTTCTGATACCATCAACGAAAATGAGGCTTTGTAGATTCTTTTTCGGTCGAATTCTGTTTATGGTTGATAGGAATATGGCTAATTCATGTGTATATGTTTCCCATGATGTGAACGGGTGAACACCAAGTAACAGATAAAGTTCCAGCTTATTTCCATCCACCCCATGAATCTTCTCATCATATATTAGTTTTGTAAAATCTGCAGTATTCAGCCCACTAACCTCTTGGACGAATTCCTCGAGCTTTGGGATGGTAGCCGATGAAAAAACAAAGCGGGCTTTTTCAGAAACGAGCGATCTTAATAGACGTATAAAATATCTTAACGTTCCAGCAACTATACTTCTATACGCATGAATTTCGTCAAATACGAAAAATTCAATGTTCTTAGATAAATAGCCATTTTTCCAATATAATGGGTCGCATAACCGAAATTGATAAGCCCAAATATTTGTAATCAAAATATTCGGTGGTTTGGTCCTAAAATCCTCTCTTGTTAAAACTATGAATTCAATAGGTTTACTGCATTTCTGGCAAAAGACCTTCCCGTTTTTAATTAAAAGTTTTTCATCTGAATGTATTGGACACTTAATCCCTCTGTATTCTTCTACTTCTCTGAAATCTCTCCTAGATTTCACCTCACCATCATCGATTCCGATTGTTATCTCTATACCTAATTTCATGTTTATACGCTGGATTAAGCGGATGAACCGCCCCATTTGATCAGAGCCAAGAGACTTTCTGGGATAAAATAAAATAGCAAACGTGCCTTTCTTTTCTTCCATAACATTTTTAATTACGAATAGCAATATCGGAAGCAAAAAGATAAATGTTTTACCAAAAGCTGTTGGAGCACAAATAACTGTATCTTTTTTCTCCCTCAGAAATTGCAAAATTGAGAGAAATTGATATTTTGATAATCCCTTTAATCCCGCTTCCTCTAGAGCTTCAATGAATTTTCCAACAAATTCCTCTGGTAAAATTTTTGAAAATTCCCTTTTAAGATCATGTAAGTTTGGGTCCTCTACGTCAAACTTAATAAATTCTAGATTTAAGAACGGACGTAGTTGTAAGTCAAGAGAAGACTCTAGAATATACTTAGTTCCGCCATATTTTATTCGGATATCTGCAGCTCTATAAGCGATATCCATTAATAAACTATGAAAACGGTTGTGTCCAGTTTCGATTATGAAACCTTCATTTATAAGCGTTCTAAAAATTTCCTCGTCTATTTCCAAAATGTTGCATATTTCTTCCCTAGTGAAAAAAGTATTTCCTAATTGTCCTGTCTTTTGATATTTTTCATATTCATATTCTATGATTTTATGATATAATTGTCTCAGTTGCGTTAAATCAGACGACATCTTGTTTTTCACCTTGAAGTTAAGAGAGATCTATGATATATAAGATTGAGGCTAAAAAATCTAATAAGATTTATTAACGATAG
>JANXDN010000119.1 GCA_025058005.1 Candidatus Aenigmatarchaeota archaeon | reverse complement strand
CTAGAAGGAGTTGTGTGATTTAAAACAAATATTTTTTCCTCGTTGGCATTTATAGTTTCTTTTACCCATTTTATAGGAGAAACGAGCCTTCCGTTGGTGTCTTTAATTAAGCTCAAAAATAATATCTGTCTTTGTTGTTGATTAAGATTTTTAATTCCAAGTCTTATGCTAAAACTTTCTCCAGCATTAAAAGAGTTTGTTGAACGGTTGAATTGATCTGTTATCTCAAGTTGGCTAAATTCGAAAGATGGAATTGATGTTGTGGTTGTTGGTGGGCGAGTTGTTGTTTGGGTGGGTGGTGTGGTTGTCAAGATGGTTGTTGGATGAGGTGTTGTTTGGGTGGGTGGTGTGGTTGTCAAGATGGTTGTTGGAAGAGGTGTTGTTGTGGTGGTTGGTGTTGTGGTGGTTGGTGGGCGAGTTGTTGTTTGGGTGGGTGGTGTGGTTGTCAAGATGGTTGTTGGAAGAGGTGTTGTTTGGGTGGGTGGTGTGGTTAACTGTTGTTCACCGCCCATTTGT
>JANXDN010000118.1 GCA_025058005.1 Candidatus Aenigmatarchaeota archaeon | reverse complement strand
ATTCTTAATGTTCCTACTTCTGTTGTATTTATGCCTACATCTGTACTTGTGCCTAATGAATTGTCAAAACCGAAACCTACTTGCCATCTTCCGTATTCATCTTTATAGTATGTTTTGTCTATAAGATATACATCGATATAATCTGTTACTCCTGGGTTTTTTCCAGCTTCTGCCTCAACATACAAATCTACTGTTAATCTTTGGCTATCTTTTAGTGCATCACTTACTATATAGCAACTTTTTACGTTTACTGCCGATAAAAATTTAGGTGCTGGTATTTCTCCTTTATGATTTGTTGGTTTGATTGTTTTGAACAATCCTCTCTGACTTTCTGCAAAGCACAACGCCACAGAATTTGGTAATTCTGGGTTGCCTATTGCTTCTCTTGGGTTAGCAGAAATTTTTAGTGTTGCATCACTATATGAAGCACCCAATCCTATTGTTATATTTGGTACAGTCTCTACTTGATTACCGTCATAAAATGTGAATGGATTTGTTGTTTGTTCCGCATATACCATTATGTTGTCTTTTACAACTAAACCTTGTGTATCCCAACTAACTGGCAC
>JANXDN010000117.1 GCA_025058005.1 Candidatus Aenigmatarchaeota archaeon | reverse complement strand
TTTGTAAAGGATGCCTTCAGTATGCTTAGGTATCTGTTACAGGTAGCCACTGAGTAGCCTTTCTCTATTAAGTGAGCCTGAATTAATTCAACTTCTTTTGTCTTTATTTCACTAATTCTCATTTTTTTAAACCTTTCAGGAAGAATTCTTAAAAAGTATTTTTCATCTTATGAAAGTATGCCTGTCTATACATGCACCATTTAAGGTAGTACTCCTGAAAGTATTCAACATAAGTAAAAGAAGGCTTTTTATCCTCTGGCTCTTTCTTTTCTACTTTTCTTTTTTTGAGCTCAAGTAAAACTTTTGCATACACAACCCTGAGCTTCTGTCTTATCTTTGGTATGACAGCTAAAACGATACTGTTTGCCATTATGGGTAACAGAAGCCCACCATACATTGCCACGTTTATACAATCCCATAGGTTACCTACTACTTAATATTTACTATTATTTTAACCAAAGAGTTGCCGTAGGGCAATTTTTATAGATCTTTCAAGATTTTTTTGACTTGACGAATTTTTTGTTATTTCTCTCTTGATAAGACTTGATAGGACAATTTCCACTTAATTGCAAATAAATGTTTCTTTTTAATTGCAT
>JANXDN010000116.1 GCA_025058005.1 Candidatus Aenigmatarchaeota archaeon | reverse complement strand
AGTTTTTACCAAGTATTGCGTACAGTATTTTTGCAGAATTTGAGAGAACAGAAGTTAAGTCTTCATTTCTTAAATATTTGCATGATAATTTTTTAGAGACACCATTTTATGGCTCACCACAAAAGCCAGCAAGGAGCAAATAGTATGCATATTCTCTTTCTTTCATCTCGCCTCCCCTACCCTCCGATAGGAGGAGACAGGCTCAAAAACTATTGGCTTCTTAAGATACTGACAAAACACTTCAAGGTTCATTTGGTCTCATTAACAGATACAGATGTGCCAGCAGGGTTTTATAAATTTGCAGAAGAATGCGGGTTTTCTTATAAGATTTTTAAAAAGAATAAGCTCCTACATTACTTAAATGCTTTAAAAGGAGCATTTTTTGATAAACCAATTCAGGTTAGTTATTACTTCTTCGGTGACATACAAGATTACATAAACTCAATTGCCCACGAATTTGATTTGATAATGCCATCTCTTATTAGGATGAGTGAATATGTTGCTCATATAAACAAACCTAAAATCCTTATTATGACAGATTCTATTGGTTTGCACTACAAAAATGCTATAAGAAAGACTAGTTCCAAATTTTGGAAGATTTTATACAAAATTGAAGCCGACAGATTGATTACTTATGAGAGAAAGTGTATAGAACTATTTGATAAAGTTATACTTGTAAACAAAAAAGAGGCAGAATTTTTCAATAATCCTACAAAAACGGTTTG
>JANXDN010000115.1 GCA_025058005.1 Candidatus Aenigmatarchaeota archaeon | reverse complement strand
CTTCAGAGGATTTTGATATAATCTCATATGCTTCCCAACCAACTTTATTAGTTATTGATGGATGACCATAACCAAACTCAGTATAACATTTAATCATTTCATTTAAAGCTTCAGTAAAAATGACGCCTGAATTCTCAGAATCAAGATAAACTTCTCTAAAGGGTTTACCATGAACTTTCAATAGTTCAGAAACTCCATGTTTTATATCACTCATTTAAATACACCAATAACAATAGTAATAATTAAATAAAAAAAGTTTATTATAGATAATGAGATTATGTTAAATATTAAGGAAATAAGAAGAGATTTCCCAATACTTGAAAGAGAAATTAATGGCAGAAAACTTATATACTTTGATAATGCTGCAACTTCACAAAAACCAATTCAAGTAATAAACAAAATTGTTGAATTCTATACTAAATACTACGCAAATATACATAGAGGGATACATACATTAAGTCAAGAAGCATCAGAACTATACGAAGAAGCAAGAGAGACTATAGCTAAATTCATAAATTCAAAACCAAAAGAAATAGTATTTGTTAAAAATACAACTGAAGCAATAAATATAGTGGCATATACATGGGCTTTAAGAAATTTAAATACAGATGATGAAATCATAGTGTCTTTAATGGAACACCATAGCAATATAACTCCATGGATAACATTATCAAAAATTAAAGGGGTAAAAGTGAAGTTTATAGGTTTAAATAATGATGGAACATTAAAAATTGAAGATATACCAAAATTAATTACAGATAAAACGA
>JANXDN010000114.1 GCA_025058005.1 Candidatus Aenigmatarchaeota archaeon | reverse complement strand
GACCTCTAAAGCTAATTTTATACACATTAAAAAAGTATCAAATTTTCTTTCCACAAACTCCAACACTCCAGAAAGCTTGGGAATAAAAGATTTTAATAATGGAGTTTTTATGGAAAGAGACAAAAAAAATTCACAACATTCCACTAAAACTCCACAACGAAACTCTTTGAAAGATAAAGATTATGGAATGTGTGGAGTTTTGGAAACAAAAAATCCCAACTTTTTAATGGATGATTGGTCAAATTTTAATCCTGATGAAATTGAAATCTTGGAGGATGACGAAGTTGAAGGTTGAGATATTAAAGACGTTAAAATATAGAGAAAAAATCCACAAAAAAGGCTCAATCATAGATATTCCTGTATCTGTTTTCCACAAACTGAGCCTTAAAGGAGTTGTGAAGCCTTATATACCTGATGTATCAGAAGAGGAACTGCCTTATCTTAAAAGAGAGTTTGAGCGCCTTTTTGAGGAGCACCTTAAAAGGCTAAAACAAATTCCTGTAACTATTTCAGAAATCAAAGAAAGATATCCAGAACGCTATAAAAAGCTAAGGGAGCTTGAAGCAAAAATGGATGAGGCATGGTTGACCTTTGATTATTTAGCCTTTACAGAGGCTTTAGCAGAAATTGAAAAAACAATACAGGAGGTAAAAAATGAGATGCAAATGGCTTGTAGACAAGGCAATTCAACTTCCAAATGAGGTATCTGAAAAAGGCAAGGTTTATGATTTACCAGTTAAGCTTGCAATGCAATACCTAAGTAAAGGTTATGTATCCATTGAAGAGGAAAAAGTTAAA
>JANXDN010000113.1 GCA_025058005.1 Candidatus Aenigmatarchaeota archaeon | reverse complement strand
TGGAAGGTAAAAGAGATTAATAGTATTTTATTAAACAGAGAAGAGATTGAGAAGCTCTTCGAGATGGTGAAAAAAGGAGGTAAAAAAATGGGATGTTTTGTGAAAGGAAGTGATGTGAATGAGCCAAGTAATTTGTGGAAGGTGTGGTAAGAAAGTTGAAGTATACAACTACAATAAAATCTATGGTTTTTTGTGCGAGAAATGTTTTGAGGAGGTGTTTTGATGAGTATTATCTTTACAATTTGTTTAGCTATTCCATACTTCATCGCTTTTTTCTATGTTACCTATACTTTTGATGAAGTAAACAAAAAAAATATACTTCTTGCAATCTCAACATTTTCTCTTGCTTTTTCCATATCAGAAAGCCTTAAAAGAGTTGGTTATAACTTAATACAGAACCTTCCTAACTTACATTATGAAATTATAAACAACTTTCCTTTGGTTATGTTTCTTTATTGTCTTACTCTTGTGTTAATTATGATTTTTTCAAAAAATTCAAAGCGTGGGTGCAAAAATGATTTGCCCAAACTGTGGTAAAGAAACAAACAGAAGAGTTTGCGAGAATTGTGGTCTATGCGTGGGGTGTTGGTAATGAAAGAAGAAATGAAATTACGGGACAAGTTTCTTTTATTACTTTTCTCAAGTGTTATTTTTATGATAAGTATTTATTTGATTTATGTTAGTAGATTAGGACCGATTGGAATATATGACTCTCAAAAGTTACTTTTTATGGGTTTGTCTACAGCGATTTTATGTTGGTTGATTCTTTGTTTGCTTTGCGTTGAAGGTTGGAAAACATGATAGAAAAAACAATAATTTTTATTTTGGTTGGTTTAGTTG
>JANXDN010000112.1 GCA_025058005.1 Candidatus Aenigmatarchaeota archaeon | reverse complement strand
CAATCGGTTTTGAACAAAAGGAGACAAAACAGGAAAAAGATAATACAGCAAAGAAATTGATTGAACTTGTTGAAAATAGCGAATTGTGGATCAACCAACATGGTGAACGATACATTACATTTGGAGGCAAAAATTTAAAAATAAATTCAAAGGACTTCAGAGAACTCTTACAATTCTCTTTTTTTAAAAGATATAACAAGGTGGCTCACACGCAGGCTATTTTAGAGGCAATTAATACGCTTGCGGGAAAGGCTTATGCTCAAGGAGTCAAAATTAACTGTTTCAAAAGAATAGGAAAGAGTGACGAATTCTTTGAATTAGATTTGATTGATGGTAAAGTTGTGAGAATTTCTAAGGAAGACATAACAGTCACAGATAACCCATATTGTAAATTTGAACGACCAGCCAGCCTCTTACCCCTTCCTGTTCCTGATTTGAATATAGATGGTTCTGAATGGAAATTTTTAAAGGGTTTAATAAACACAGATAATGACGGGATCTTTTTAACGTTAGCGTGGCTTATTGGGTGTTTCAACCTTGATGGTGAGTTTCCTATCCTAAACATAGTCGGAGAAAGAGAGGGCATCGGCAAAACTACAGCAAGCAAGTTTTTAAAAAGTATAATTGACCCTTCTGTTGTATCGGTAAAACCTATGCCTAAAAGCGAGGATGATTTGCTAACAATATGTTTGCATAACCATGTCATTGCATTCGATAACATCTCCAGCATATCGGATGCAATATCGGATGCACTATGTAGGATTTCAACAGGGTCAGGTTTAGCAAAACGAAAACTTTTCACAGATGCGGATGCAGTTCTGTATTTTGTAAAGAATCCAATGATTCTGAACGGAATCGATTTTTTTACTGAAAGGCGAGACCTGAGAAGGCGATGCATTCATGTTGAGTTAAAGAGGTTGGAAAAACCAATTCCGATTGAAAAGCTGGAGTCCGAT
>JANXDN010000111.1 GCA_025058005.1 Candidatus Aenigmatarchaeota archaeon | reverse complement strand
GCTCCTCGTTGAGTGCTATTGAGTTAAAGTCAATATTTATATCTTCGGGGGAAAAGATTTTCACAAGAGCGAGCATGTCTCTCGTATCGTCATTTTTGCTCAGCTCTGCAATCATACCAGCCAACCATTCCTTATCACCATGAACCTGCAAGTTTCCCTTTTTAGCCTCTTCATAAGAAACGCCTAAAGAGTCAAAATTCTCATAGTAATAAGCAAGTACGGGGTTGCGTTTTATTATTTCAAGCCCCCTTGAAGCGAACCATCTAATCGCAAGCTCAAAAGCTGTGATTTTGAATTGTCTCGTCATTGGATTAAAATCGATGAAAGGCAAATCGTTCGCGATTTTGCCAGCATACTTAATTGCATTCTCCTCCTTTACCACAATTGGTCTTTTTAGTGTTCCTTTGCCATACAGTGCCTTTCTTATTTCTTTTGGAATATCACTCTCGCTTAAGGTGTCATATCGATTGAAGATCTCTGCGGTTAGTAAAAGTTCTACGAGTTTCGTGTTCTCCATCCGTATTAGTCAAAATCCAAGATTTTTAAAATTTTTGGCAAAGCTTAAAAATCATCTCTCGGAAAAACGTACTCAATGTTATCCGAAATTATAGCGTCGATAAGTGTAATCCCAATGCTGATCTACGTTTTAAAAAAGAAGGCAAGTTTTGGCTCAATAGCCTGGACTCTTTTTGCTTTGGCATGCTTAACAAAGGCAAAAGAATTTTTTAACGGTGGGGACTATGTAAACTTCTTTATATTTATTCTTGGGGGCATATTTTTTATATTAATTGCAAAAGCAATTCTTACAACAAACTCCAAAACTTTTTTAGAAGTTACTGCTTTCTCTGCTCTTGCATGTATTGTCTACTTTCCATTCGTTTTTGTGGATCTTCTTGGTTCTGCACTCATAGAGATCACAGCTTTTTTGACTGCAGAACTTGGAAAAATGCTTGGATACCCTATGAATGCTTATGACAAAATTATAGAATTGAATGGCAGTTATGTTGAAATCATTCTCGCTTGCACAGCTATAGAAAGCATAGCTCTATTTACCGGAGCAACTATTGGGATAAATGCAAATGGGTGGAGAAAGATAAAAGCATTTGCGGTTTCTGTTCCACTGATATACTTTCTCAATCTCTTAAGGAATGCCTTTGTTATTGTAAGTTTTGCATATTCGCTTTTTGGTGAAAACAGCTTTTACATAGCCCATCATGTTATTGCCAAGTTTTTCTCGTTCATAGCACTCGTGGCCATAGCTTATGCCGTTTTTAGAATCCTCCCAGAACTTACGGAACTAATTTATTCTCTGAAAAAGGAGGTTGTAAGAGGTGTTAGGCTTTGATTGAGAGAGGTGGTTTAAAAATCTTCATCCTACTTCTGGCAACTTCAGCAATATTTTTCTTTATCTTTCTTCCAATAGCACTTATATTGCTTTTTTTTGCAATTTTTACCGCATACTTCTTCAGGGATCCAGAGAGAAAAATTGAAGACGGTGTCATAGCTCCAGCAGATGGAAAAATTGATTACATCGA
>JANXDN010000110.1 GCA_025058005.1 Candidatus Aenigmatarchaeota archaeon | reverse complement strand
GGTAATTCCCCTGGATATTCAAGTAAATATGATCTTCCTGATGCTTTTAGCCAATATCGTCCAAAACTATCTACATAAAGAGTTCCTCTCACTAGCCGATGTTCTTCTTCTCCATACATTCTACTTACACCAAAATTTCCTATCAAAAATCTCACTCATATAACTAAAATTAACCGAAAAAAATTTAAATCAAACTCTCTTCTATTGTCACCGTATTTTGCAAAACCAAACCACAATTTTGACAATAAACTTCAGACGAAGTAAGCCTTATTGTTTTTTGACCACAATCAGGACAAATTTGATGGCTTATAACCACCACTTTATATTTAGGTAAACAAAATTTAAAAGATTTTATTTATCCATAATATATTCGTCCTTCTTAAGGTAGGTAAAAATGAAAGTGAGCAAAATAGTCTGCGACACGAGTATTATAATAGATGGTAGAATTTCAAAGATGCTAGAACAAGACGAATTTGAGGGGTTGAAAGAAATTATAGTGCCAAGAGTTGTTTTGGACGAATTGCAAGCGCAAGCTTCAAAAGGAAGGGAACCTGGTTTTATAGGTTTAGATGAGCTGAAAAAGATAAGAGTTTTATGCGAGGAGAAAAAAATCAACTTGAGATTTTCTGGTGAAAGACCAAGTTTGGAAGATATAAAGTTGGCTAAAGGCGGTAGATTGGACGCAATCATAAGGGATGTTGCCAAGGAGGAAAATGCAGTGCTATTAACAGCAGACTATGTGCAGGCTTTAACAGGCGAGGCAGAGGGTGTTAAAACCGAATACTTACCTCCGGATATACAGGTAAAAGAGCTTAGTTTTGAAAAATATTTCACTGAAGATACTATGAGTTTGCACATAAAGGAAAATGTTACACCTATGAGAAAGAGGGGAAAACCTGGTAATGTAAGGCTAGAGAAAGTTAACCAGACCTTATCAAAGGAGCAAGTGCAAAAAATGATTTACGAAATAATAGAGGTAGCTAGACGAAGAGATGATGCTTTTATAGAAGTGGAAAGTGGTGGTGCAATAATCATTCAA
Organism: Candidatus Aenigmatarchaeota archaeon; assembly: GCA_025058005.1. Classification (GTDB taxonomy): domain Archaea; phylum Aenigmatarchaeota; class Aenigmatarchaeia; order CG10238-14; family CG10238-14; genus JAHLMN01. Next base: position 570 of record JANXDN010000110.1, on the reverse strand, counting down.
CTAAGCAACTATAGAATTGCCGTTGCTAGACCGCCGTTTTCAGATGGGTTTGAAATAACTATTGTCCGTCCTATTATAAAGCTGAGACTAGAAGATTACAAGTTGTCTACAAAGCTGATAGAAAGACTAAAAACAAGAGCAGAGGGTATTTTAATAGCAGGCCCTCCGGGTAGCGGTAAAAGCACTTTGGCTGCATCGATAGCAGAATTTTTAATGAAAGAAAAAAATGCCATAATCAAAACCCTAGAATCACCAAAAGATTTACAAGTGCCTGAAGAAGTTACGCAATATGGTCCTTTAAATGGTGATTTTGCCAAAACTGCTGACATTTTGCTGCTAGTGAGACCAGATTATACGATATTTGATGAAGTTAGGCTTGAAAAACATTTTAAGATATTTGCTGACATGCGTTTATCTGGTATAGGCATGATAGGTGTGGTTCATGCCTCTGAAGCTATAGATGCTATACAAAGGTTTATTGGGAAAATAGAATTGGGGATGATTCCACATGTGATAGATACTGTAATATTTCTAAAAGATGGGGAAATAAAAAATGTTTACGAGCTAAAG
>JANXDN010000010.1 GCA_025058005.1 Candidatus Aenigmatarchaeota archaeon | reverse complement strand
AGAATATATTTTTGCTGTTGCACCAACCCTTTCTTCCAAACTATCTATTTTTATTATACCAAACTTTTCAAGTTTCCTAACATGATAATATATTTTTTGTTCGTGTTGTTTTAATTTTCTTGCTATGTCCATAGTACAGGCAGGAGATTTTGCAATTTCTTTTATAATTTTAAAGCATAAATCATTTGAGAAACAGGATAAAGATTTTGGGTTGATCAATATTTTGGTTTCATAAACTCTCTGACCATCTCTATCTTCTTCGACTAAAAACTGCATAAATTATAATTTGAATTAAAATATTATAAATTTTATTATAATGATGTGCAATAATTATTTTTGTTTGAGGTTTCAATATAAAATAGTAACAATATCTTAATTTTAGGATTTTTTTAAAAAGTTTAAAGTTTTATTAGTAATTATGAAATCAAGGGAGACAAAACCCAAGGGGTTTACCGAAAATTTTGGCGTCTCCCTAAAATATATCTCAACAGATTGTATCTATTGTGGTTTTTCAAAATTGAAAGTTATTAATGGCGCATTCCCAACAACTTATGAATGTTTAAAATGTAAAAAAATTTTTATAGAACCAAATCCCATGATAATGTAGCATTTAAAGCATTAAAACAAATTACATTATTTCTACTGTTTTCATCCCCAATAATTTTAAACAATTTTCTATAACTATTTTTGTAGATAAAACAAGATTTAGTCTAAACTTTTTCACATCTTGATTTTCAGCTTTTAATACTGGACATGAATGATAAAATTCTGTGAAAATTGAAGAAAGCTCATAAACATAATTGCAAATATAGTTAGGTTTCATATCATTACAAGCTTTAGCAACAACTTCAGGAAATTCCATTATTTTTTTTATTAATTTTTTTTCAACAGGTAAAATTTCTATTATTTTGAATTTTTCAAATTTTTCACCAGATTTTTTTAAAATGCCGTTACATCTAGTGTATGCGTATTGAATATAAGGACCTGTGTTTCCATCAAAATTTAACATTTGCTTCCAATCAAAAGTTATCATATTATTTGTGTCAACTTTTAAAATCCAATATCTCAATGCACTAATACCTATCTGTTTTGCTATATTCATTTTAGTTTTTTCATTAAGACAAACATTTCTTTTGTTAACTTCGTCTAAAGCTAAATTATTTAATTTTTCCACAACTTCGTCTATCATTATAGCCCTTCCTTCTCTAGAAGACATTTTTCCCTCTTGAAGAACTACATGCTCAAAAGACAAATGGTGGCAGTTTTTCACCCATTTGAAACCCAAAATTTCTAATATTTTGAAAAGTTGTTTGAAATAAAGATTTTGTTGAGATGAAACAACCCAAATAGATTCGTCCAACTTGTATTTTTTAAATTTGTAAACGGTTAATCCCAAGTCACTAGTTTGATATAAACCAGTACCATCTGATCTTAGCAAAACTATGTTTGGTAAACCAAAATTTTCCAAGTTCGCAACAATAGCGCCATCAGATTCAAATGCTATACCCTTATTTAAAGCTTTTTTAACCAATTCTTTCCCTTTTTCTCTGAAATCACTTTCATAAAAATATACATCAAACTTCACATCAATATTTCTATAAGTTTCTTTAAATCCGTCTATACACCAATTCACAACTTTTTTCCACAATTCCACAGTTTCTTTATCTTTAAGCAACTCAAACTTTCTTAACATCTCCCTTGCTTTACTTTCCAAATCTTTGTTAATTTTTTCTTCTTCATGAAATTTTACATAATATTCCCAAAGCCACATATCAGCTTTACCTTGTGGTTTTTGATTATTTCCCCACAATTTATATGCAGTTACTAGTTTTGCCACTTGTAAACCAACATCATTCATATAATTGGCCCTTATCACCTTAAATCCACTGAAAGCAAATATATTTGCGAGAACATCGCCTAGAAAAGTTGTTCTTGCGTGACCTATATGCATAGGGTGAACTGGATTTGGTTGAGAAAATTCTATCATAACTCTTTTACCTCTACCAAAGTTCGACTTTCCATAACCTTTTTTCATTTTTTTGACTTCATTTAAAACATACGTCGATATCAGCTTGTAATTCAAAAAAAAGTTTACATAACCATTTTTAACTTCAACCTTTTCTACAAATTTTATTGGCTTTAATTTTTTGGCTATATCTTCTGCTATATCCATAGGCGACTTTTTCATTTCCTTGGACAAAGAGAATGCAATGTTACATGCATAATCTCCATAATCTTCCCTTGGCGGTTTTTCTATGAATTTTTCAACTTTCCTTTCTTTCAAAAAATCAATTTTTTTTAACTCTTTGCAAATCTCATTCAAAATTTTCTCTTGCAAGTACACACTTTTCACCTATTATTAGCGCAATCTCTATCAGCATAAACATAATAGATGTTAAAAGCAATAAAATATTTTCTACATACATTTTTTCGGCTATAATAAAGTAAATACCAAATAAATAAAATACAAATCTCATCGCATATATAAACCCATCTACTTTATCTTTTCTTTCTCCAATTTTGATTGAGAAAATAAATACAACAAATATTACAATAAACACAAAAAATTCTTGCATTTTGTCTAATAGGAGAACACTATCCAAAGCTATCAATGGCATAAACATTGCTAAAAACATTAAGTATGAAATAACCGGCAACAATACATACTTTAGCCAGTTTGTTTTTACTTTTATTTTTTTGTCAAGATAAAAGAATGAGAAGGAAACTAGTAACCAACCTATAAAATTATTTGCAGGCACGCCAAAATAGCCTTCATCAAATCTATAACCAACCCACACCCAATACCCTAATCTTATTGCTACAACATCTATCGCCAAATCTATTAAAAGTACTAGCAAAGATGCAATGAAGGGTAAGGATTTTTCAACAATTTTCAAAGCTTTTGCCATTTTCAAACTTGTATACATTATTATACTCCAAGCAAAAACTACAAAAAATGGCACCTCAAAGAAAAATAGTTTAAAATTTTTGTTATAATAATAGCTCCCCTCTTTTCCGAATGAAAGTAAAATATTCAAGTTTTCAAAAATTATAGCATAAACAGTTGTCGATAAAAAGAAAAAAATCATTTTTTTATCCTTTTTAATTATGTAAGCTAAACAAGATATGTAAAAAGCAAGAACGGCTAGTTCAACTATGAGAAAATTACTCATAAAAACCTTTATAAATTTTCTCATTTTAAATATTTTCAATGTTTGGTAAAAGAGAAACACCATAAACTTTTTCTAGTTGCAAAATTGCATAGCTTAAATTTTAGGTGAGTTTATGACAATAGTCAAAGATATAGAATGGCATAAAGGAATGAAAGTAACAGAACTTTTGAAAGCTATAGGTAGTTGTGGATTTCAAGGCGTAGAACTATTTAAAGCTGTAGAATGTATCACAAAAATGAAGAGAGAGGGTGCAAAGATTTATTTAACTTTTACATCTAACATGGCAACATCTGGCTTAAGAGGATTTTTCGCACAATTAATAAAGCTAAAAATGGCAGATGTTGTGATTACTACTGTTGGCAGCATAGAAGAGGATATAATGAAGGCTATGGGAGAGGAATTTCACATAGGTAATTATTCCGCTGATGATGTGGGTTTGCATGAAAAAGGAATGAACAGAGTAGGAAATTTGTTGATAAGGAATGAAAGTTATGAAAGATTTGAAGCTTATATGCAAGAAATTTTGCCAAAATTATATGAAAAAAAGAAAAGATATTCCGTGTCTGAGATGCTAAGAGAAATAGGTCTAATGCTTAATGACGAAAAATCCATATTATATCAAGCTGCTAAAAACAATGTGCCTATTTTTTGTCCTGCTATAACAGATGGTGCCTTTGGTTTTCATCTCTTTATGTTTCAACAAGATCATAAAGATTTTATAGTGGATGTAGTAGAAGATTTTGCAAATCTAATTTTTAGCTCTTCGCATGATGAAAAAAAAGGTATAATAGCTTTAGGGGGAGGAGTGGCAAAACATCATGCCATCCTAGGTACTTTATTAAATGGTGGAGCAGATTATGCTGTTTATATGACTACTGCTCATGAATATTCTGGCAGTTTAAGTGGTGCTACAACAAGAGAAGCTAAAAGCTGGGGAAAGATAAAAGATTCTGCCGATGCGGTTACAGTAATAGGCGAAGTTTCTATCACGTTTCCTCTCGCAATGTTTACTGCCTTAGATATATTGAGTGAAGAGGGTTTAATATGAGATCAAGATTTATAGTAAGCATCTCGAAATTACTCGAACAATATGAAAAATTAAAAAGCATGAATTTAGAAGTATCTTACAGCCTAAAAACATTCCCTGAAATAGCTTGGATATTAGAAGAAAAAACCGATTCATTCTTTACTGTTCATATGATGGAATCTTTAAGTTTTGTAAAAAACATGAAGAGAGTGTGGTTTGTTGCACAAGCTTGGGATAAAAAAAAGATAAAAGATCTGATAGACAAAGGTTTAGAAAATTTTATTGTTGATAATGAGTTTGATTTGATCACTCTTTTACAATTTTTAAAAGAGAATGATGTAGAAATAAATCTTCTGTTAAGAATGAAAATGAGGGAGCACACAATTCATACGGGTAAATATTTTGTTTTTGGCATGTATTCCAAACAAATAAATGAATGGATACCGAAACTGAGGAGATACAATAACATTAAACTGTTAGGGGTTCACTTTCACAGAAAAACTCAAAACACAAGCGAGTGGAATTTAAAAGAAGAACTATCCCAAATGTTAAAAGAAGAGACTTTGCAAAATATAGATGCAGTAAACATAGGTGGCGGATTACCTGTAGATTATAAAAACACTTCAGCAAAAAATTTGGACAACATATTTAAAAAAATAGTTGAGTTGAGAGATTGGTTGAAATCCTACGACATAAAAACAATTATAGAACCCGGGAGATTTTTAGCTGGACCGCCAACAAAATTAGAAACAGAAATTCTTGCTATATATGATAACAATATAATAGTTGATGCTTCAGTTTATAACGGAGCTTTGGACACAATAATATTGCCAATAAAACTCTTAGTTGAAGGGGAGTTGGAGGAAGGCGAAACATATGTAATAAAAGGTTGCACTCCGTGCTCGTTAGATATTTTTAGATATGATGTAAAATTAAAAAATCCAAAAGTTGGCGACAAAATAGTTTTTCTAAATGCAGGTGCCTATTGCTTTACTACAGATTTTTGCAATTTGCCAAAGTTACCAGTGGTGTTTGTTGATTAGACTGAAATAAATTCTATGTATGGATATATTGCTTTCTCTGCTACCCAGTCTAACTCTTCTAGTTCAGGTATTTTTTTTGGATCTAGCCATTTGCATTCTTTATACTCTTTTGTTACTTTGGGTTGACCGGCCTTGAATTCACAAATATATGTTATAGCAACAATTTGTTTTTTCTTGTTTTCATCCACATCAACTGAAACATCTATAGGTGTTAATACATCTATGTCTAAATTGCTTACTTCTTTAACAACTCTTTTAAGACAATCTATAGCGTCTTCGCCAAAATTCATCTTTCCCCCGGGCAAGCACCATTTGTCTGCTGAAAAGCCGTCTGTAGATTTTTTGAGTAATGCCAACACTTTGCCATTATTTTCAATTATTGCATACATCTGAACTTCAAATTCCATAAAATATAATTTGAAAGAAAAAAGATTTATTTAAGTTGTCTTAAGCAAATATCTGCACTATATCTTTGTCTGCTAACTCGTGCTCTAATCCAACTTGAGCTCCCTGAAATTTTACAGATTTCCCCCAAACTCTCGCATACCTAAAATGTTTTAAAAAATCTTTATGAACTTCTTTAGCAACATCTTTTACCGTTACTTTTCCTTTAAATATTATTGGTTTTTCCTCAACTTCTTTACTTTTTGTGTATATTCTGATAATACCCAAATTATTCCAAATATCTTTTTTTATTTTTTCAATGTCAAGAGGTCTTTTAGTAATTATTTTAATGCTCGGGACTTTAATTCTATGTTCTTCTAAAATTCTTCTAATTTCTTTTCTTTGTTCGTGCAAATCTCTTTGACCATCTATTACTTTAATTATCAAATCACAATGTTTTGCAATACCCATCCAAGCAGGCTCAAAAGTTGAAGGAATTTCTACTATTTGTATCCAAACATCCTCATATTTCATCATCCCAACTTCTGGTTTGGTTGTTGTGTAAGGATATTCATCGATTTTAACATCAACACCAGTTAAAAGTTTTAGCAGCGTGCTTTTACCGGAATTAGCAAGCCCTATTAAACACACTTGCGCGGCACCTTCTTTTTTCAAAGAAAAACCAGATTTTGCAGTTTTTGATTCTTTTTGTGATTTTATTTTGGCTAACCTCTTCTTGAGTTCCATCAATAACTTTTCAGAGCCATGATGTTTAGGCAACAAAGCGATCATTTCTTCCAAATATCTTATCTTCTCCTCCCTAGTTTTAGCGTTTCTATATTTTTCTTCGGCAATATAGTATTCATTCGGCGCATTTACCGGCATAAAATTATTTTTATCAAAAAAATTGAAATCTTTTGTTGGTTAAAAACAAAATTTTAATATTCATTTATAAGCAAAATTAAACAAATTTTTAATAGTGAGGTGAAATGCCAGCAAAGAAAAAGCCAGCAAAGAAATCTTCAAAATGTTAATTCTACCTTTTTCTTTTTTCTTTTTTCACAAATTCCATTAAAATACTATTACACCTTTCACATATTTTAACAATCATCCCAGAGCCAGGCAAAGTTTTTTTACCTGTTAAACCTGTGTTTAAACCATAAAAGTTTGGTTCAATTCTGAATTTTTTCACAAATTTTTTACAGTTTGGGCAATAATATTCTGTTTTTCTCATTTGTTAACCTCCTTTTAAAAATAATTTAACAGCATATATATGCGAGCAATCTTTTAATTTTAAAGAAAAGTATTCACAATCGCAAGCAAATTGATTTTTTATTTTATCAAATATAACTGAGTGTTCATTTTCACTCAAAACTTTGAAATAAATTCTTTTTTGAGTTTCAACATCTACTTTGACTTTACCCTCCTTGTAAAGCCAATAGCCCTTTCTTTTCGTTTTCCAAGACTCAACCATAAAATTTAAATTAATTATAAAAAACTAAATTGTTGATGTTTGATTTCATAGAAGAACTAAAAAAGTTAAATGCGAAAAGAATATTTATTCAATATCCTGAGGGTTTAAAGTTGAGGATACAAGAGATTGATCAGGAGCTGCAAAAACAAGGTTTTGAGACAGTTATATGTTGTGAGCCAACATTTGGTGCATGCGATGTGAGAGATTTTGAGGCTGAAAGGTTGGGTTGTGATGCTATTTTGCACATAGGTCATAGCGATTTTGGTGTAAAATCAAAAATTCCCGTGGTTTATGTGGATTATTTTATTGATGTAGATCCTCTACCAATTCTCGAAAAAGAATTTGAAAAGATAGAAAAATACAAAACCATATGTTTGTTTACAAGCTTACAGTATGTGTCAGCTATGAAAAAAGTGAAGGAATGGTTGGAGAATAAAAATAAAAAAATAATTTTTGTAAAAGGCGAAAAGTATGAAGGTCAAATTCTTGGTTGTAGAATAGATTTTGCTAATAAAGCCGCAGATTGTATGCTCTATATTGGCACTGGTAAGTTTCATCCTCTTGGTTTAGCTTTGTTGACAGAAAAACCTGTGTTCTCTTTGGATTTAGAGCAAAAAAAGATAGTAAATTTTGAAAAGGAAAAAATGAAATATTTGAAAAAAAAGATTTGGTATGAAGAAAAATTAAAAGAAGCTAAAACAGTCGGTATAGTGGTTTGTTGGAAACATGGCCAAAATAGAATTAAAGAAGCTTTTGCATTAAAGAGGCAACTTGAAAATAATGGAAAAAAAGTCCATATATTAGCTTTTGACACAGTTTCTAAGGAAAAGATATTGGGTTTCAAATTTGATTCTTTAGTTTATATGCTCTGCCCTAGAATAACCGATGAAGATTTTTTGGAATGAACGTGTTCAGTCTAAATTTTATTCAATATCTAAGGCCGCACTTAAAGTAATAAACACTGCTGAAGAACCTCTAGAGACAAAAAAGAAAGAGTAAATAAACTCGTGATAGCTTTCCACAATGAAGCCCTCTGTTATACTTATCCATTTATTCACCTGTTAATATACCGATGAACTTGTTTTATAAAGCTTTCTATGACTGAATGTATATATTACTGAATGGGTGAATTTATAACTAGATTAACCAATACAATATATGTGGTGGTAAAAATAGAAGATGAAATATCTAAGGCCGCACTTAAAGTAATAAAT
>JANXDN010000109.1 GCA_025058005.1 Candidatus Aenigmatarchaeota archaeon | reverse complement strand
CTGCTTTAATATAACCAAAGGTTCTCTTTTCATTAAAGCGTCAAGATTTATTTCATAAACACCCTCTAAAGGATTTTTTATTGTTTCTATTCCAAAATTATTTTCACCTGTAGCCACTTTGATAAATTCTTTTTCCAACTCATTTTCAAGTGAGGTTTTTTGTGTCTTTAAAATCTTTTCAATTTCTTCTAATCTATCAGTCTGAAGTTTATCTTTTATGAAAAAGAAAAACACAGAACCGCAACTACAACCATTAATAATTTGGGGATCATTATCCTCATAGATTTTTCCACATCTCAGACATTTATGTGACATTTAGCTAAACCTCCGCAAGTATAGAAAAAGAGTCTGGATTCTTTTTTATCTTTTTTATTAGTTTAGCAGGACCAATAAAGGTTATGCCAGTTCTCAAATTTGTTGTTATTGACGTGTTGCCAGTTAAACCACCAAAAAATTTTTGAAGATTTTCTTTTTGATCCATAAATTTATCTACAAGACTATCTAAAAAGTTTGAAGGTTTTTTAAGACTGCACACTTCTATACCAGGAAAACCATCGTCTACTCGTCTCATAGTTTCTTTTATCAAATTCATTTCTTCTTCCGGTTTGAGCACACCATCTATAACTAATATAGAGCCGTCTTTTACCTTTTTAAGAATAAAATCTATTCTTTTCTCAGGCTCCTGATTGCTTAATACCGAAGACGAAATAAAGTCAAGTTTTATTTTTTTCATATCTATCGCCTTGCGTATTTTGCAATCGCCTCATACAACTTGTCCATATTTTTTCCGGTTAAAGCTGAAATTTCAACAGATGGATATTGTGAAAAAACTTCTTTTATGTTTTCTGGCTTTGCATTTTTCAAATCTATTTTGTTTATTACTATTATCACTGGTATTTTTCTTGCTTCTAAATTGCCTAAGAGTGTAGCATTTACTTGCGTTAAAGGATCTTTCGTTGCATCCATCACAGCTAAAACGGCGTCAACATTATTCAACCATTTAATCGCTTCTATAACACCTTGTGTAGCTTCTTTTGCCCTTTCTTTTGCCTCTTTTCTTTTCATACCATACTTTAAAAAATCTCTATAGTCTATTTTTGTTGCTAAACCAGGCATGTCTAGCAAATTTATTATAATCTTTTTGCCGCTATGTTTGATTTCAACTCTTTCTTTTTTTTGAACAAATCTAGTTTCATGTGGTATTTCAGAAACCTTGCCTATTTCTTCTCCTGTCCAATCCAAAGATATCCTGTTTGCAAGAGTGGTTTTACCAACATTCACACTGCCATATATGCCAAGTCTTATAGGCTTTCTTAAACCAAATTTATCCAAGAACCATTCAATAATACCAAATTTCATGAAATACTTTATCGATAAAAGAAGATTTAAAATTTACAGGACATAGATTTTGATCTAACTGTGATTAGAGTTAAACACATTTTGCTTGTTAAAAGAGATGGAGAGACAAGCATTTTGTGTTAATAACCATTCAGCAGTTGGATTAAATTTTTTGTATATATCCATGTCTTGGCTCAAATATTACGCCTTCTTCTTTCATTTTTCTTATCATCATGTCAACATCTTCAACACCATTTTCTATAGCCTTGTTTCTTAAATCTTCTAAAGGTATAATTTTAC
>JANXDN010000108.1 GCA_025058005.1 Candidatus Aenigmatarchaeota archaeon | reverse complement strand
GATGCAGTAAACAGTAGTTTTGAATAGCTTATTTCTTTTTTCTTCAATGGCTCCTTTATTTTATGGATTAAAAAAATCACAGAAAGAAATCTAAATATCGCAGAAATAATAAACACATTGAAAACAGGGATTTCAAACATTTTTGCTTTTTCTATTAATAAACCACCTATGATGCTACCCACGAACAAGGAAATACCGAGTAAAACATTGTAGTAGGATTGCACGAGGGATCTTTTTTCAGAAGAAGTTGAAAAGAAAATAAAGTTAAAAGAAGAGAGATTAAATCCAGCCCACACAAAGCCAGAAAACAACTCGACTAATATCAAATAAAGAAAGTTGCTTGATAACATCCATAGCAGTGGAATAAATGGTATGCAGAATGCCGTAACAGTCATCACCTTTTTGTTTCCATATTCGTCGACATATCTACCCCATATAGGCATGCTTAATATAGTTGCCAAGGCGCTACTTGCAGTGATTATCGTGTATTTCATATAATCAAACTCCAAATATCTAAACATGTAGAGTGAAAAATAAGGCGCAGCTATTCTATAGGAAATTGTAAATATGCACATAAAAATGACAAAAATTCCAAAGTTTGTGTTTTTAAGATTTTTTATGAACTCCAAAAAGCTAAATTTGTAAGATTTATCAAAAACATATTCTGGCTCGTAAATTTTTGTGAAAATGTAAAATGATGCTAGTCTTGCTAAAAATGCGATAAAGAATATTATGCCGAAAGCTGTTAAGAGACTAAAGCCTGAGAGAGTTTGCAAAATAAACCCTCCCATTAACATGGAGGCAAATGCAAAAAATTTCATCGATTTGTTTCTCTCACCGAAATACAAACCTTTTATTTGGTCAGGTATTATATCGCCCATTAAGCTTACCCAAGCTGGAACTAGGAACAATTCTGAAATAAAATAAAGCGTGATTGATAGAAGCAAAAATAAAAACTCATATCCTTTTATGAATACACTTAAAAATATGGGAAAAAAACACAAAGAGTTTATCAAGATGCAAAATAAAATCAAACTCTTTCTACTTTTTAATTTTTCTACAGCTTTGTGAGAAAAAATGTTTGAAATATATCCAAGCAACATTGGTATTGAAGAAAGTAAACCTAATTGAAACGGCGTTGCATTTATCACTTTTATTGCAAATGCATCAAAATATGATTCACCCACACCAACTTTAATCGCATTTATATTACCCTCTGTTATTGTATTTTCTATGTTTCTTTTAACTATTTTGGAGTAGCCTACTTCTTCAACCATATTTTATTAATTTGTGTTCTTCCAAATATTTAATTTGATGGCTTTAAAATGCTTTAATTGCGGAAGTGAAACAATAGAAATTAGAGAGTGCGATAAATGTGCAAAAATGGGTTGCCATAAATGTTTAAGGAAAAGAAAAAATGAATGGATATGTTTGGATTGTGAGAAAACAAAATACGAAGAGCCAAAGCAAAGCAACCTCTTCTCTATGTTCGAATAAAACACTATGTTTTTGTAAAGCTATTTAGATTTGAAGCGATTCTAAAACCACAAAAGATGCAAGAACCCTTTCTTTTGTTTAAAATCTCTCTCTCATTTGGTTTGCCACACCGAGGACATTTTATGTTTTTCCAAATAGCCATACAATATTATTAA
>JANXDN010000107.1 GCA_025058005.1 Candidatus Aenigmatarchaeota archaeon | reverse complement strand
TCTTGGTGAAAGCCTTGCTTCTCGATATATTGATTATACCAGAATCAAAGAAATGTCTGAAAAAGCAAGAGAATATAAGTTAATCCCAGAATATACGGAAGCGTTCTTTAAAAAGGCATTTTCACTTGCTGGAGGGAAATTCAAGATAAGAAAAGATGGATTTATTGTAATAGAATCTATTCCTTATGATATTAGAGTTATAGCCGAAGAAGATTATTTTAGAAGAAAATTTGGTCCATTACTAAAAACATATCCAAAAATTACTTTTGATAAGGATGTTGCATTTAAAAATCCTGATGCCGAACTTGTATCTTTCGGTCACCCACTATTTGAAGCAGTTCTTGAATATGTTGAGAGAACATATGGCAACGACTTGAAAAAAGGTGCAGTATTTATTGATCCTGAAGGACGACTTGATGGATATATTGTTTTTTATGAAGGTGAAATAAGGGATGGTTTAAACAAAATCGTAGGTAAAAAACTTTTCTCAATTTATGTTAACCAAAATGAAGTTAGACCAATAGCATCTACAATATTGTGGGACCTTGTTGAAGGAAGGTCTCAAAAAGAAAAAATTACTATGAATCCTACAGATCAGAGAATAATTGGTAAAGTTATCTCTGAAATGGAAAATTATAAAAAACAGAAACTAGAAGAAAGGCAAAGAGAAGCAAAAATAAAAGAAAAATATGGAATAAAATCATTAGAATATTTTCTTGTTAAGTTTGATGGTGAATTAATAGAATTATATTCAAGGAAAGAAAGTGGGGAAAATGTCGATTTGGTAATAAGGAATAAAGAGGAGCAATTGAAAAAGTATCAAAAAGCTTTAGAAGAGTTGAAAGATCAAATAGAAAGAGAGCAAACACTAACGATGGGCATGCCAAATTTTGTTGGAATTGTTAGGGTGAAACCAGCTGAAACTGTTTCTGACTATATGAAAAGCGATGAAGAAATCGAAAAAATAGGGATGGAAGAAGCTATGAAGTATGAAAGAGCTCACGACAGAAATCCTGAAGATGTGTCTGCTGAAAATCTTGGTTTTGATATACGTTCAACAGATGAAAATGGTAGAATAAGATATATAGAGGTTAAAGCAAGAGCGGATGTTGGAAGCATAGTATTAACACAAAATGAATGGTTTAAGGCACAAAGATTTGGAGATGATTATTATTTATATGTAGTTTTCAATTGCGCTAAAAAACCAGAGCTTTGTATAATTCAAAATCCTGCAAAAAATCTAAACCCAGAAGAAAAAATTGAAGTTGTAAGGTATCTTATTCCATTGGAGCAGATTAAGAAAAAGGGTAGTAAAAATGTCAGATAAACGCTTCATAGAAGAAAGTTTCCCTGTAAAAGAAGTTTCAGAAGAATCTGCTAAAGAAAAAAACATTAGGCATGGCCATATTTCTACTTTACACATATGGTGGGCCCGCAGACCATTAGCAAGTTCAAGGGCAACTGCTTATGCTGCTTTAATTCCTGCTTCTAAAAATAAAGAAGATTATGAAAAAACAAAAAATTTTATTATTGAGTTAAGTAAATGGGAAAATTCAAATAATATTAAACTAATAGAGAAAGCAAAAAAAGATATTCTCGATGCAAACGATGGAAAACAACCTAAAGTTTTAGACCCTTTTGCTGGAGGCGGAGCAATTCCT
>JANXDN010000106.1 GCA_025058005.1 Candidatus Aenigmatarchaeota archaeon | reverse complement strand
CAAAGGAAGAGATATTTGCTCTCGCTTTCTTGGCATCCGTCGCCACCGCGCTGGGTGACACGATTGCAAGTGAGATTGGTAAAACAGCAAAAAATGTTTATCTCATAACGAACTTTAAAAAAGTAAAGCCAGGAACTAATGGTGGAATTTCTTTTATTGGAGAATTGGCTGCGATTTTTGGATGCCTCTTAGTTTCATTGCTTGCCCTTTTATTTGGACTTATCTCTTTTCAGCATCTACTACCAATCATCCTTGCAGGATTTTTGGCAATTCATATAGACAGCCTTTTGGGGGCTACACTTGAAGTCAAGGGTTATCTGAATAACTCAGGTGTTAATTTCTTTGCAACTCTTTTTGGTGGGTTTATCTGTATCTTTTTCGTATTGCATTAAGGAATACAAGTGCAATTGCACCAATAGCGAGCGATATTTCAAATCCAGGAGTTTTTAGGATCTCTCTTATCACAGATCTTTGAGGGGTTTGTGGATTTTCTTCGAATCTGGCATGAACCAGTTCTATCTCTTCCTCCTTTGTTCCAGCTATAATGGTTATGAACTTTGCAATTCTCTCGGAGAGTGAGTAGTACATGAGTTTTAGATACTTATTTTCTGCAGTCTCTGCAAACTCAAAATATGCTGCTGGGAGCACGGGATAGCTAACTTCTTCTGCCTCAGAAATGGCGATTTTTGCATTCTCTTTTCTCTTCTCTATTTTTGCTGAAATATTCTCATAACTTGCCTCTATTGACAAACTCGCCTCAGTTATAGCATCGATAGCAACGAAAACCGCTCCAGAGTATTGACCATCTCCATAAAGTTTTTTCGCAGTTTTCAGCGATTCATATGCGAGGTCGAGTAACTCTGAATAACCTCCGAGAGAGCTTGCATAAACGAAAACAGAATTTGCCTGATTAATATAGAATTCAGCTCTTTTCTTTATTTCCGTGGCGTTTAGCATGTAATCTTCCGTGAAGCTTGGAAGTATGGAAAGCCAAACTTTAGCACTTTCAACTCTTTCTTTAGCATATGCTAAATTTTGAAGTGCATCACTGTTGCTTTTTGAATTCACAGCTAATTCAAGAGACTTTTCAGCTTCTGCAATCCTTTCCTGTGCTGCTGCAATTATCTGAATGGAATTCACACCAATTGGTTCGTTTTTGAGATACCGCCTCAGGTTTTCAATCTCATTTTTTATTTTTTCTACTTCAGAATCAAATTGTTGAGCAGAAAAGAGATTTTTCTTGTACATCTCATATCTCATTAGGATTTTTGCGTTGAAAAATTTGCTCGTTGCACTGTAGTAATTTCCCGCATTGTAATCACTCTCAGCTTTGGCAATTATATTTCTGGCCTCTGACGTGGTGTATATATCCAGTTCTGCTAAACTACTCCTCATTTTGTCCGCCAAAGTTTTTAGAATCTCTGAATATTCAGCAATCCTGAAAATAGGTTCTTTTCTTTCTATCTCGTATCCAGTGAAGTATTTCAGCGCATCGTTAATTGTTGCAACCTCGTAAACATCAACACCCAGTTTTTTTCCATACTCAGCGAGATCGACTTCTTTGTAAGTTGTGCTCACAATGTTGATAATTCCCACTTTTTTAACAACATTTTCTTGAACTAAAACAACTCTTTGCCCATCTGGAACTAGAAAAATCTTTCCACCATTCTTTGCAGCTGCTTCAAGTTTGTA
>JANXDN010000105.1 GCA_025058005.1 Candidatus Aenigmatarchaeota archaeon | reverse complement strand
AGGCTGCCTCAATAAATTTCTTCTTCATCAACTTCATCTGTTGTTCTAACTCATCCCAAAAGGATTCATAAAAATTTCTCTTGAATTCTTTCCATAAATCTGTTACTGTTAAATTAGTTAAAGCTTTCTCAGGCATGGGTGTATTCCTCCTTTGTTTTTAATTTCTCTCTAAATTATTTAATTCAATGGAGGATACACCCTTTCTTCTTAGTATTTCAATTTTACACATAAAAAATTTTACATTACCCAGAAAAGGCGATACCTTGATTTTTTCATCACATTTCATTATAATATTGAAACCATGAATTTGTTTAATAAAAAAGAACAAGTAAAGGGAGTTATAGAATCTTTACTTTTCATGTCTGAGAAACCAATATCAATAAAAATTCTGACCACCTTACTTAATATTTCCGAACCATATCTTAAAGAAACCATATCTGAGTTAATTGAAGAGTATAAATCAAGAAAGGCAGGGATTTTGATTATAAAAATTGAGGATTCTTACCAGATGGTTACTAATCCTGATTATGCTGAATGGATAAGTATATTTCAAAAAATGAATTCACAGTCCAAACTTTCTGAACAAGCCCTTGAGACACTCGCTGTTATAGCTTATAGACAACCCATTACTAAGGCTGAAATAGACAAAATAAGAGGTGTTAATTCAGAACATGCAGTAAAAAGCCTGATGGAAAAAAAACTTATAAAAATTGTAGGAAAAAAGGAATTACCTGGTAAACCCTTTCTTTATGGAACAACAAAGGAATTTTTAAAACTTTTTGGTATTTCAAGTTTAAATGAACTACCAGAAATTATGGATTTTCAAAAAATAAATGCTGCTTAGAAGAAGAGGTGAGACTATGGTAAAGATATTTGTTTTTATAATAAGTTTCGTAATTTTCCCAAGTCTTTTATATGCTCAGACTTACACGGTAAAAAAAGGTGACAATATCTGGAGAATTTCAAAAAAATTCAATGTTTCCGTTGAAGAAATAAAGAAAGCTAATAATTTGAAAAATACAAAACTACAGGTAGGTATGAAATTAGAAATACCTCAAAAAAGAGATGAAAATACCAAAGTCTCAAAGCATTCAAAGCCCAGTGAGCCACAGTATCACATTGTTAAGAAAGGTGAAAATCTGTTCAGAATTGCAAAAAAATATAATATTTCGGTTGAAGAGCTTAAGGCTCTCAATGGACTAAATAGTAATAAAATCAGTAATGGCCAAAAACTCATAGTTAAAGCTGCTCAGAAACCTATTGGAAATATATCAATAAGAGAAAATGAAAAAGTTCCAGTGTTAGCCTCAGCTAAATTAGATATAGAAGAAAAAACTGAAGAAATAGAGGAAATAAAAGCATCGGAAGAACTTACTCAAATGACCATTACAGAGAGAATACTATTGTTTGCAAAAAAGATGCTTCACCTTCCCTATAGATTTGGTGGAAATAATTTTAATGGACTTGACTGTTCATTCTTTGTTAAAAAAGTATACTCAATGGTAGGTATAGAACTACCAAGAAGTGCAAGAGAGCAGTTTACACTTGGAGTGCCAGTTAAAAAAGATGAGCTTCAGCCAGGTGATCTTGTGTTTTTTAGAACCTATGCAAAGTTTCCATCTCATGTAGGAATCTATCTTGGAGACAATCTCTTCATACATGCATCAACAAGATCAAAAAAAGTAACTATTGATAGCCTGGAGACTCCCTAC
>JANXDN010000104.1 GCA_025058005.1 Candidatus Aenigmatarchaeota archaeon | reverse complement strand
AGAATATGAAATACTTTTTGAGAGAAAAAGATAAAACCAAAGCAATACTTGAAGAAATAAGAAGACTTGTTGGCAAGGAAAAAGTAAGAATAATGCATGTGTGTGGCACCCATGAACAAACCATAGCAAAATATGGCATAAGAAAGTTGTTGCCTGAAAATGTTAAACTTGTTTGCGGCCCCGGTTGCCCTGTATGTGTGACGAGCTCAAGGGAAATAGATTTTGCAGTAAACCTTGCAAAAAGGAAAGACGTTATACTCACAACATTCGGCGATATGTATAGGACACCAGGAAGCACACTTTCATTATCTGATGTAAAAACTGAGGGGGCAAATGTTCAGGTAGTTTACGGCATTAATGAGGCTAAAGTTCTTGCAGAAAAAAATAGTAGCAAAGAAATAATTCATTTTGCTATAGGTTTTGAGACAACAGCACCATCTACAGCAATTGAGATTATCGAAGCAGCGGAATTGGATAATTTTTCCATTATTTGTTCTCATAAAAGAATTCTTCCTGCTATGGAATATCTACTCTCATCTAACGATATAGAGATAAATGCTTTTATTTTACCAGGACATGTTTCAACTATAACAGGATTTGAAATTTATGAACACATTTCACAAAAATTCAAAAAACCTTGTGTAGTAGCTGGATTTGAACCTAATGATGTTCTTTTAGCTGTATTGATGATATTAAGGCAAATAAACCAAGGAGAAAGTAAAGTTGAAAATGAATATTTGCGTTCTGTGAAAAGACAAGGCAATTTGATTGCATTAGAAAAAATGAAAAAAGTTTTCAAGGTTTGCGACGCAAGTTGGAGAGGTATAGGTGTGATAAAAAATTCCGGTTTGCGTTTGAAAAAAAAGTTTAGCAAGCACAATGCTGAAGAAAAGTTTGACATTAAAATAGGCAATAGCATAGACATAAAACCGGGTTGCAAATGTGCAGAGATAATGAAGGGTAAAGCTGAACCAAAAGATTGCCCTTATTTTAAAAAAGTTTGCACACCTCAACGCCCTATAGGTGCATGCATAGTTTCTGTCGAGGGTCCGTGTAACATTGCATATAGATATGGTGAATGAGCGTGAAAAAAGTAAAGCTTGAACATGGTGCTGGCGGAGAATTAATGGAAGAATTTATCAAAAACCTATCTTCTTTAATAAAACTAAAATCCACTAAAAACGGGAGAGGGTTGGACAAACTTGAAGACGCTGGTATAGCAACTATAGGCAAAATAAAAATAGCTTTGACTACAGACTCTTACACAGTAAAACCAATATTTTTCCCTGGGGGGAATATAGGCAAGCTTGCTGTGTGCGGAACAATAAATGATTTAGCTGTTATGGGCGCTGAACCTATAGCCTTATCAGTTTCTTATATTTTAGAAGAAGGTTTTGATGTTAAATATTTAGAAAAAATTACTACTTCAATCAGCAGAACATCGCATTTAATAGGCGTGCCTATTATAACTGGAGATACAAAAGTAATGGAGCACGGGAAAATAGACAACATAGTTATCAATACTTCTGGTATAGGTGTCGTAAAAAAACTGATAACCAATGATGGCGCAAGAGTTGGCGATAAAATCATAGTTTCTGGCTCAGTAGGGGAGCACGGTATTGTGTTATTGGCCAATAGATTTAACTTTCATACCTCTCTTAAATCAGATTGTGCTTGTGTATTAGACTTGGTAAGAGAGGTGCTAAAAATAGGGGGTG
>JANXDN010000103.1 GCA_025058005.1 Candidatus Aenigmatarchaeota archaeon | reverse complement strand
TTTAGCAAACTCGCCGCCAAAACCTAAATCCTTGGACAAAATTCTTCCTATCTCTTTTTCATCAACCATTGAGCGAAGCTCTTGAATGTCAATAGAAAAAGGATTTTTATGTGTTGTTGGTGGATATTCGTATTTCACACCTTTTTTTATTTTTCTATCTCTCCACTCTCTTAACTCCAAGGCGTTAAGAATTATTTTTTCAGAATTTGTTAGAATTATGTTACCCTTTCCAAAAAATTCCAGCACCAAAAAATAATTCTCTGTTTTTATTTCTACTATTCTATCAAAGTCTTTTTGATAAACATCAATTATTTTTTCTCCAGTTAACTTGCTTTTAATAAAATTGCAAAAGTTCGTGTTTGCAATAGCCTCATAATTTTTAGAGGTAACAAAAAAATATTTACTTGTAATTATTAACTTTGTTTTTGAACGAAAAAACTCAAACAAAAATCCAAAAGGAATTTGTTTAACCCTCTTTATCTTCAACCCGTTTAAATTCATCTTTGTCAAAAACATTAACTCTAGACTGCTTATCTCCCTCATTGCCAACCACTTTTTGAAGACTTTCTCTTATTTCATTTATACTTTTACCAAAATATCTTTCAAATTCTTTCGTCGTAATCAATTTTCTTGTTCTTCCAAATTTTTCTGTTTTTATTAACCCTCTTTCTTCGAGTTCTTTTATATAGCCGTAAGCCTTGTTCCCCTGTATTTTAACAACTTCAGACTGTGTAATAGGCTGCTTCAAAGCTACTATACCCAATGTCCTTAGCATACCTTCAGTTAAATCGGAATGCGGCGTTAAAGATGAGACTTTATTCAAAAATTCTTGCCTAACTCTAAGCTGATAACCTGTAGAGTAGGCGACGAGCTCGAAACCTCTTTTTTGGCTATCCAATTCATTTTTTATTTCATCCAGAATATTTTTAATTTTCTCTTCGGAAGTTATTCCAGTGATTTTTGATAAATCCTTTATGCTTAAAGGCTTGCTTGCCATAAATAAAGCTGCTTCAACAAGAGCTTTTTTGTCCGACATGCAATAATTATTTTTGTTTATAAAATAAGAAAATTATTTTCGCAGTCATTTTTTGCTTTCTTGTTTTTCTATTTCCTCCTCCAACCCCAGCTTTTCAACAAGCTCTTTGTAGCGGTTTCTTATTGTAACTTCGGTAACATTTATTATACTTGCCACTTCTCTTTGAGTCCTTTTTTCTCCAGTCAAGACGCATGCTATGTAGATTGCAGCAGCTGCTACGCCTGTCGGTCCCTTGCCGCTGGTAATGTCCATTTTTTTGGCTTTATCCAATATTTTTATTGCCATTGCCTGTACTTTATCGCTCAAGTTTAGCATGGAACAGAATCTCGGAACAAAATCCTTGGGATCTGAAGGCAATATTCTTATCTTGAGCTCCCTTGAAATATACCTATATGTTCTCCCTATTTCCCTCTTTTCCAAACCGGAGGCTTCTGCTACTTCATCCAATGTTCTTGGACTTCCAAATTGCCTTGAAACGCCGTAAACTAAAGCAGCTATCACGCTCTCTATCGATCTTCCCCTCACTAAACCTTTGTCTACAGCTTCCTCATAATACCTCGCTATTCTCTCATGAATGGGTTTAGGAATATTCAAGAATGAAACCATCCTTTGTAGCTCAGACAAAGCGAAGGATAAATTTCTATCTTTGCTTTCTATTAATCTCTTATGCCATTTTTTTAGCCTATAATATTGTGCCCTTTTCTTACCGTGAACCTTGTAGAGCTCTCCCAAACCTTTACCTATTTCTGTGGTTAAACCTTTAT
>JANXDN010000102.1 GCA_025058005.1 Candidatus Aenigmatarchaeota archaeon | reverse complement strand
ATAGCTGTATGACAAAGATAAAGCCAGATAAAAAATGGGACTTTATCTTGTCGTTACGTAAGAATCATAGATTCTTACATTTTAGTAGGAGGGACAGATGAGAAAAATGAAAAAGAAAAATACTATAAGGTGAAAGTAAAGATGAAGCAAAAAACAAGGGAGGTTGTAGGAACTATAGGTTCCTATATTTTAGTAGGGTAAATAGATAAGAAAGGTGAAAAAGAAAATACTATAAGGTGAAAGTAAAGATGAAGCAAAAAACAAGGGAGGTTGTAGGAACCGTAGGTTCCTACAAAAGGTGTTTTTTTTGTCAGAGAATGCCAAGTGAGACAGGAAGGCAGTTTTGGATGTCTTTCCTTAAGACTAAAGTTAAGGTTTGTTCTGCTTGTAGAATAGTATATTTAAATGGAAAAGATGGATTAAAGTTAAGACCTCCAATAGGGAAACTTTCCATAGGTAAGAAAGTTTACAAAGTTGTTGAAAAGATAGGTTATGGCTATATAATTCTTTACGGTAGTTTTTTGGCTTATTTTACGAAAAGAATAAAATTGAGGCATTTGTATAGAAAAGAGAATTCTTATCCTATTTCTGTTTCTATTGTTAAAAAATTAAAGTATTATAATGTTTCTATTGTTATAGTCAAGGAATTAGATAGAGGAAATGAAAGGTTACTATTTTTCTATTTGGACGATTATATTAAAAGTAAGATTATACATCATAAAGATTATGATGAACAATATGCTTTACCTATTGAGAAGGCTTTTAAGGTTGAGGTGATGTCATGACTAAAAAAGAGAATGTCTTAGGATTAGATAAAGTTAAGTTGGTTAAGGTTTGGTTTTTTGTTATTGCTTCTTTTTTGACGCTTAACTTTTTGTTTTTTGGGTTTTTCTTTTTGGTTTATTTTGGGCTTCACTTTTTCATGTTATTGTTCTTTTCTTTTGTGTTTAGCTTTATGGTTTTAGGTTTTTCTTTCATGTGGCTTTTGAGAACTGCAAAGAAACAAGAAAAAGAAAAGGTTTTAAGAGCAAAAAATAAATAATAAAAGAGGGGATATCGTGCTTCATGAAAATCTAAATATTTTGATAGAGGAGATATAAAATGAATATACAAGCATATGGTGTCGATTAGGGGGGTGAGATTTACGCCTAAAGATATATTGCCAAATTTAAAGTATCCAACTGCAAGAGATTTATACGGAAAGCCAGATAGACCAAAAGCTTATTGCTCTAAATGTAAAGGGTTGTTTTATCCAGAAGATTTACAAGTGATCAAGAAAGATGCGGAAAATGAGATTTGGCTTTGTCCAAAATGTAATTTCAAGTTCAATTTGAGAAAAAGTTTCAAGTGGTAATACTATGAAAGAATTTACAATTAAAGGTGGAAAGATTAGTGTTAGCAAGTTAGGGATATATGTTTCAGGAGAGACTGATACAGGAGAGACTTTTGCTTTTAGCTTGCTTCACAAGCCAGAATTTGCCACTGTAGGAGTTAATAATATATGCTCAGATGGGAAATTTGTAGTTTTTCTTGACTATGATAATATAAAGTTTGAATATCTTTTAGAGGATTTAGAAAAGCTTTCAAAAGATTATGGTTTAAGTCATTTTATTGTGATAAAAACAAGAGATAAATCTTATCATGCTGTCTGTCTTGAGAAATTTTCTTTACCGAAAGTTCAAGAGATAATAGATAATAGCTTGTGTGACTATTCTTATAAGAAATTTCCTATAAAGGTTGATAAAGGTTGGATACTGAGGATAACAGAAAAGGTTCTTGTTGAGGATGGTAAGGTTCAAGTA
>JANXDN010000101.1 GCA_025058005.1 Candidatus Aenigmatarchaeota archaeon | reverse complement strand
ATGGCTGACTCCAGTCATTTTCCAAATCTCGATTCCTCTTATCTGAACCCCTTCCGAAGATCTTTTATGGATTAAATATACTATTCCATCAGCAAGAAATTCTGCCACTGCAGTAGATGGATTGGAAGGTAAGTTTTGAGACCATTCGTTTAAAAGTAATGTCGTAACGCTAAATTTCTTAAATACGCTGAATAGCCTAACCAGCGCAAGTCTTGCCTTATAAGCGTCACTGAATTGCATAAGATATGGAGTAATGGTATCGACAACCACCCTCTTGATGTTATATGCAGTGATTAGATCATAAAGTGTTCCTCCCTCTTCTTGCATTATCTTCGCTACTTCATGCGGTTGGTACTCTAAAAAGAAGAATAAATTCTTTTCTTCTAGCTTTTGGAAATCCATCCCGAAATTAAGCATTCTAGAGTATATTGCTTCTCTTGATTCTCCAAAGCTTATGAACAATCCTGCCTCCCCATTTTTTGCTCCTTCGTAAAGAAATTGTAAACCGAATATTGTCTTTCCGCTTCCGGCATCACCATTTACCAACACTATAGATTTTTCTTCAATTCCGCCTCCGCACATCTCATCGAATCCAGGAATTCCAGTTTTTATTATTTTTAATTTTTCTATTTTCGCTGGTTTTTTGACTGTAGGAAGTGTTTTTATGCTTGGTATCTCCTTAGAAGGTAAAGAATATGAAACCTTTTCTAATTCTTGTTGACTTTCCTCGGCTGAAGGTATTACGGATTGGAACTCTTTTTGTGTCAGAATTGGCTCGATGTGCGGCTCTTTCTCTGCTATTTTTCTAATTTTAGAGGAGTACTCTATCTCTTTTATACCCTCAAGAATTTTCTCTATTGTCTCTTTTTTTGTTTTAGCCGTTTCTTTTTTTGCCTTCTTTTTATCTTTGAATGCTCTTTTTCTTTTTTGCTTTGCATCTTTTGCTTTTTTGTCTGCCTCTGATCTATTTTTTTCGCTCTTCTTCTGCCTCTTATTTGCCATAAGTGACTTTAGATAAATAAATTTATAAACTTATCAAAAAAGAATCACTCGCTTAAAGATGATTCTATCCAACTCATTATTTGCGGGAATGACATTACGCCTATCCTTCCACTGATTGGTTTTCCATCTTTAAATAGAATTAGCGTAGGGATGCTTGATATGCCGAATAAAGCAGCTATTGATTGGCTTTCATCAACATTAACTTTTAGCACTTTCACTTTTCCTGTTTTGTCAACTTCTTCTAAAATCGGCGCAAGCATTCTGCATGGGCCGCACCATGGTGCCCAAAAATCAACAAGAACCAAACCTTTCGATTTAATCACTTCTGCTTCAAAATTCTCTTCAGTTATTTCTTTTGTCATCTTTCCACCTTAAAAAATTAAGAAATTAGTTTTGCATTAACAACTCCGTCCTGTCCGGGTCTGCTTGTCACTTTAGCCTTTCCAACTTCAGTTTCTATTATGACTCCTTTTGTTATAATGTTCATTCTCTTGTAGTTTGGATTGTTTGGAGATTCGAATACAGATTTTATTTTTGCTTTTCTTATCTTACCGTCAGGCATAACCACGTTCGCATATGCCGCATAAAGTGCTACTACCTTTTTTGAGCCCCCTCTCATCCTTGCTTTTACTCTTACATCAGAATCGCTAACCTTCGTAGAGGCGAAGTGCCCTCCGTAATGAGCAAGCTTTTTGTCTCTATGTCTCGCAAACTTCGCTCCTGTTTTTTTCTTTGTTTGCTTAGCCTCATGATATTGTTGCATAATTTCACCTACAGATAAAATAAAAACAGCAGAACAAGCTGTAAAATATAT
>JANXDN010000100.1 GCA_025058005.1 Candidatus Aenigmatarchaeota archaeon | reverse complement strand
ATTTAATAGCTTTATTACCAAGTTTTATCTCATCTTCATAATCCCATGTTATTATTAGCATGTCCTTGCATTTTAACTGATCGCTCGCAGCTAGTAATGATTTAACTTCTCTGCTACTTATTTCGTCTTTACCAGAAGCATAAGTGACTTGTAAAAGTTTTTTACCATGCAAACTCTTCACGAAAAAATCTACTTCACCTTTACTATTATCAACATAATATATTTCAGAACTTTTCTCTCTTCTTTTTAACTCTAAGAAAACTGTGTTTTCCATTAGTCTACCAACATCCCTAGAAAATCTAGGTGAAAAGAATTTTATCAAGCTATTATCAACTACATAAACCTTTTTTGGGGTTTTTATCGTTTCTTTGACCTTGCTTTCAAATCTATCAACCGAGTATATCAAAAAAATATCTTCAAGCATCTTCACAAACTCCACAACAGTGTTTTTAGAAATTTTTATACCGGAAGAAGACATTATGTTTTGCAGTTTAGAATAAGTATAATAAGAAGAAAAGTTTGAGACGAGGATTTTGGTCAAAAACTCAAATGTTTTAACTTTTTTTACCTTAAACCTTTCTACTATATCTTTGTAAAAAACACCATCTTTTATCGATAACAAGAGATCTTCGTAGATTTCTGGTTTTAGTGTTGGTTCTGGGTAACCACCTTTTTCGATATATTCGTTTAATAATTTGAAGAGAATTCCTCTCTCAGTATACATAGAGAATTCGCTAACATCTATGTTTTTGGCTCTCAAAAACTCTTTGAAAGAGAATGGTAGCACAAAAACACTTATACATCTTCCCCTTAATTGGGTTGCGATCTCTCTACTTAAAAGTTTTGAGGAGGAACCAGTGAGGAAGATATTGTATCCCTTTTCATAAAGCTCTCTAATACCAAGAGCCCAATCTTTTACGGCTTGTATTTCATCTAGGAACAAAAATCTTGGCTCTTTTCCAAATAATTCTTTATAAGCGTCGATCATGTCTTTGAAGTTTTTAGCAGAGCAACCAAGAAGATTTCCTCTTTCAAAGTTTACAAAAAGGCAACCTTTTTTGTCAAACTCTTTTATCTTTTGATAAAGCAGGTATGTTTTTCCGCTTCTTCTCGGTCCAACGATGCTTATGAGGTTATGCCGTGGTATGGCTATATCTCTTTTAATGATATCTGGAAGTTTGAATTTCTCAAATTCTGAGATGAGCAACTTAAACTCTTCTTTCATTATGTATAGTATATAATACAAAAATTTAAGTTTTTGTATAGTTTATTTGTATTTTTAAAGGTTGTTAAAATGTGTTAGGTGTAAAACCCATCGCCATAACGGCACACATTTAATAGCTTTATTACCAAGCTTTATCTCATCTTCATAATCCCATGTTATTATTAGCATGTCCTTGCATTTTAACACACTACTTGCCTTTATTAGCGCAACAATTTCTCTCTTGTTAATCTCATCCTTAGCAGACGCATAAGTGACTTGTATTAATTGTTTTACATGTAAACCCTCTTTAACAACAAAATCAACTTCTTTCTGTTGATAATCTTTCCAATAATAAATCTCCCAATTATTGTGCCAGTAACTCTTTCTTCTGAAAAGCTCTATTGCAACTAAATTCTCCATTAATCTGCCAAAGTTTTCTGTTGTGAAAAACCCTAAGGTAGTTATTAAGCCGTTGTCTACACAATAAACTTTTTTTGGGGACAAGAAATTCTTTTTAATCTTAAAGGAAAACCTTTCCAATACCCAAATCAAATAAGCTTCTTCTAAACTTTTTATCCAACTTGACACAGTTAAAGGATGTTTTACGAGTGTGG